>NZ_JBHUAD010000072.1:0-16907 GCF_042789955.1 Oerskovia sp. NPDC056781 | reverse complement strand
GGCGTGACCTTCGGGTCACGCCCGTCCTGCCATGTCCGGGCCTCATCGCCCCCGGCCGCGCTCGAAGTCCTCGAGCGACACCTTGCGCTCGACCGCGTGGTCGACGACCCGCTCGGGGTACCCGGGCGCGGCACCGGCCAGCTTCCAGGGCTCGTGCACGGCCTTGCCGGCGATGCCGCGCAGCTCGGGGACCCACTCGCGCACGTACGCGCCGTCGGGGTCGAACTTCTGACCCTGCGTGACGGGGTTGAAGATCCGGAAGTACGGCGCGGCGTCGCGGCCCGTCCCGGCGACCCACTGCCAGTTGAGCTGGTTCTGCGACACGTCGCCGTCGACGAGGTGCGCCATGAAGTGCTCGGCGCCGCGCTGCCAGCGCACGTGCAGGTCCTTGACGAGGAACGACGCGACGATCATGCGCACGCGGTTGTGCATCCACCCGGTGGCGAGGAGCTGGCGCATCCCGGCGTCGACCGTCGGGTAGCCCGTGCGGCCCTCGCACCACGCGGCGAGCATCGCGTCCTCGGCGGCCCCGGTCGCCCACGCGTCCTCGGGGACCACCGTGCGCAGAGACCGCCGGGCGGCGCCCGGGTGGTGGAACAGGACGTCGGCGTGGAACTCGCGCCACGCGAGCTCGGAGCGGTAGGTCGCGGCGGCCTCCTCGGGCACCGCGCCCGATCGCGCCACCGAGGCGAGGTCCGCGAGCAGCGTGCGCGGGTGGATCTCGCCCCACTTGAGCGCGGGGGACAGGTACGAGGTCCCGGCGCGGTCCGGTCGGTCGCGGTCGGTCGGATAGTGCGCGAGCCCGTCGGCGAGGAAGGCGCGCCATCGAGCGAGTGCCGCGGCCTCGCCCGCCTCGGGCAGCCGGGCCCCCGGCTCGGGCGCGTCCGGGAGACCGTCGGACGAGAGCGCGGCCCACGTGACGTCGTCAGGCAGGGGAGCGGGGGCCCGCCACCCGTGCTCGAGCCACGCCGTGCGGAACGGCGTGAAGACCTGGAAGGGCGTGCCGCCGCGCGTGCGGACGCGCCCCGGTGCGACCGCGTACGGCGACCCCGTGCGGCGCAACCGCACGCCGGCGGTGGCGAGCGCCGCCTCGACCGCGTCGTCGCGGCGGCGACCGTAGGGCTCGTAGCTCGCCGCTGCGTGGACGCTCCGGGCGCCGACCTCGGCGCAGACCGCGGGCACGACCGTGCGCGGGTCGCCGTGGCGCACCACGAGCCGACCGCCCGTCGAGGCGTGCAGCGCACGCAGGCTGCGGGCCAGGTATGCCTGCCGCACGGGCCCGGCGGTCGCCCAGAGAGCGGGGTCCAGGACGTACAGCCCGACGACGTCGCTCCCCTCCGCGCGCGTCTCGCCCACGGCCTCGCCGAGAGCCGGGTTGTCGGCCAGGCGCAGGTCGCGGCGGAACCACAGGACGGTCGGTACGGGAGAGGGCATCCGCCCACGCTAGCCGGGGTCGCGTGCGCTCGCGCACGTGGGTCCCGTCGGGCCCCCCAGCAGTCGCCGGGCAGCACTGCCGGTGGCAGCATCGATCCATGAGCGGTAACGACGAGAGGCCCGTCCAGCCCGACCTCCCGGATCCCCGGCTCGAGGCCGAGACGGCCGCCGCAGCGGGGCGGATCCCGCGCGACCACGCCTTCTTCGGACACCCCATCGGGCTGATGACCCTGTTCACCACCGAGCTGTGGGAACGGTTCAGCTACTACGGGATGCGGGCCATCCTCCTCTTCTACCTGACCGACACCATCGCGAACGGTGGTCTCGCGCTCGACGAGGTCACGGGGCTCGCCCTGGTCTCGATCTACGGCACGGGCGTGTACCTGCTCTCGGTCGTCGGCGGCTGGCTCGCGGACCGGGTGATCGGCTCCCGGCGCTCGGTCCTGTACGGCGGCATCGTCATCGCGGCGGGGCACGTCTCGCTCACGATCCCGGGGGCCGGCTTCTCGATGCTCGGCATCGCGCTCGTGGCGCTCGGCACCGGTCTGCTCAAGCCCAACGTGTCGTCGATGGTCGGTGAGCTGTACGCGCGCAGCGACCCCCGCCGCGACTCGGCCTTCTCGATCTTCTACATGGGCATCAACCTGGGCTCGCTCGTCTCCCCGATCATCGTCGGGTTCGTCAACCGGCAGTGGGGCTACCACGCGGGCTTCGCGGTCGCGGCGGTCGGCATGGCCATCGCCCTCGTGTTCTTCGTCGCGGGGCGCAAGTACCTGGGCGGCGCGGGGGACTCCGTGCCGAACCCGATCCACCCCGAGGAGTACCCGAAGCTCGTCCGGATCGGTCTCGTCATCCTCGCGGGGCTCGTCGTCGCGGCGCTCGTCGCGTGGGCGGTCTCGGGGGCGTTCGGGATCTCGACGTTCATCGACACGCTGTCCTACGTCGCGTTCGCCGCCCCGATCGCCTACTTCATCGTGATGTTCCGCTCGCCCAAGGTCACCGCGCCAGAACGCTCACGCCTCACGGCGTACATCCCGCTGTTCGTCGCCGCGATGCTGTTCTTCATGATCTTCGAGCAGGCGGCCACGACGCTCTCGAGCTTCGCGAAGAACCGCACCGAGCTCTCGTTCTTCGGCGTCCCGATCGAACCGGCCTTCTTCCAGTCCGTGAACCCGTTCTCGATCGTGGTCCTGGCGCCGGTGTTCGCGTGGATCTGGGTCAAGACCAAGGACCGTCCGCCGACGGCCGTGAAGTTCGCGATGGGCCTGACCCTGGCCGCGCTGTCGTTCGTGTGGCTCGCGGGCGCGTCGGCGATCTTCTCCGACGAGAAGGCGCCCGCGTGGGTGCTCGTGTCGGTCTACGTCATCCAGACGCTCGGCGAGCTGTGCCTGTCGCCCGTGGGGCTCGCCGCGACGACCCTGCTCGCGCCTCGGGCCTTCCGGAGCCAGGCCATGGCGCTGTGGTTCCTCGCGCCGGCCGCGGGGCAGGCCATCACGGCCCAGATCGTGCAGGTCACCGAGGGCGCCTCGGACACGGCGTACTTCGGTGCCGTGGGCGGCATCACGATGGTGTTCGCGCTGATCCTCTTCGCGATCGCACCGTGGGTCACGCGCCACATCCGCCACGCGGACGAGCAGGAGGAGGCGGCGGCCGTCGCCTGACGGCTGCCCGCCCGGACGCCCGTGCCCGACGGCGCCGCGCGCCCCGGCGCATCGCTGCGCCCGGGTGCGTGGCGCCGTCGGGCGGGAGGGGCTCAGCGCATCCAGCCCGGCACGCCCACACGCGCCGCGACCCGGCCCAGGCCGAACGTCTCGCCCGCGCGGGTCAGCGCGACGACGATCACGACGAGTGCCGTGACGACGTGGTCGTCGACGACCGGGTTGTTCGAGCCCGCGGCCAGGGGCCACGTGGTGACCCACAGCAGCGCCATGAGCAGCGTGCCCGAGACCGCGGCGACCCGCGTCCCCACACCCAGCAGCAGCGCGAGCCCGGTCAGGCCCATGCCGAGCATGAAGAGCCAGTCGGTGGCCGGGCCCGCCATCTCGACGAACGGTCCGGAGAGCGGCCCCTCGAGCGAGGACAGGTAGCCCGTGGTCGGCGAGCCGCCGTTGAGCCACGCACGCTCGGACGGCGTCGCGTGGCCCAGGCCCAGCGTCTTGTCGAGCACGGGCCACAGGAAGACGAACGCGATGGCGATGCGCAGGACCGCGAGGGCGCCGCGTGCGGCGGCGCTCGTCACGACGCGCTCGCCCGTGACGGGTGCGGTCGTCGGGGTGTCGGTGTCGGAGGGGTCGTTGCCGGTCGACGTGGAGCGAGCGCTCCGGTTCGTTGCAGCGGTGGCCTGGCTCATGAGGGCTGGTCTCCCTGATCGGTGGTGGCTCGTCCGGTGAGGCGCGGGGCGCCGGGGATACCGGGGTCGCCGGGGATGGGAAGGGGGTCTGGCTGCGAGGGGCCGCGGTCCGTCACGACCGTCGTGTCGACGGCACGCATCGGCGGGCGAGCGGCGTGCGGTGCACTACCGGGGCAGCCCTGCCAACCTCCCACCCGGGTGAAGTTCGCTGCAACCTTTTGGGCAGATTGACGGGTTTTCCCGTATCGGTGGTGCTACGTAGGGGGATCGCACATCGCGG
Source organism: Oerskovia sp. NPDC056781 (assembly GCF_042789955.1). Classification (NCBI taxonomy): domain Bacteria; kingdom Bacillati; phylum Actinomycetota; class Actinomycetes; order Micrococcales; family Cellulomonadaceae; genus Oerskovia; species Oerskovia sp. NPDC056781. The sequence goes on along the minus strand of NZ_JBHUAD010000072.1, from coordinate 12,843 downwards.
TGCGGGTGGGAGCGCTGCACCCGTACGTGGACCACGAGCCGGACGACCGACGTCGCGGCCCCGACGCGGGCGTAGTGTGTCCGGGCGGTCACCTCCCAGGCCGCAGCACCACGTGAAGGAGCTGAACCGCCATGAGTCGCCCCCTGCGCTCTCGGACGTCCACCCACGGCCGCAACATGTCCGGTGCACGCGCGCTCTGGCGCGCCACCGGCATGGGCTCGGAGGACTTCGGCAAGCCGATCATCGCGATCGCGAACTCGTACACGCAGTTCGTACCGGGCCACGTCCACCTCAAGGACATGGGCGACCTCGTCGCGTCGGCGATCCGCGAGGCCGGCGGCGTCTCCAAGGAGTTCAACACCATCGCGGTCGACGACGGCATCGCGATGGGTCACGCGGGCATGCTGTACTCGCTGCCCAGCCGCGACCTCATCGCCGACTCGGTCGAGTACATGGTCAACGCGCACTGCGCGGACGCGATCGTGTGCATCTCCAACTGCGACAAGATCACGCCCGGCATGCTCAACGCCGCGCTGCGGCTCAACATCCCGGTCATCTTCGTCTCGGGCGGGCCCATGGAGGCCGGCAAGGCCGTCGTGGCCGACGGCGTCGCCTCGACGCACCTGAACCTCGTCAACGCGATCAACTACGCCGCGGACGACAACGTGAGCGACGCGGCCCTCGCCCAGGTCGAGGAGAACGCGTGCCCCACGTGCGGTTCCTGCTCAGGCATGTTCACCGCGAACTCGATGAACTGCCTGACCGAGGCCCTGGGCCTGTCGCTGCCCGGCAACGGCTCGACCCTCGCGACGCACTCGGCGCGCCGCGAGCTCTTCCTCGAGGCCGGCCGCACGATCGTCGACCTCGCGCGCCGCTACTACGACGACGAGGACGACTCGGCCGCGCCGCGCAACATCGCGACCAAGGCAGCGTTCGCCAACGCCATGACGCTCGACGTCGCCATGGGCGGCTCGACCAACACGGTCCTGCACATCCTCGCCGCCGCGCAGGAGGGCGAGATCGACTTCGACCTGACCGACATCGAGCGCATCAGCCGCCAGGTCCCGTGCCTGTCCAAGGTCGCGCCCAACCACCCGAACTTCCACATGGAGGACGTCCACCGTGCGGGCGGCATCCCGGCGCTGCTGGGCGAGCTCGACCGCGCCGGGCTCCTGGACCACGACGTCACGTCGGTCCACACCCCGACGCTGCGCGAGTGGCTCGACGACTGGGACGTCCGCGGCGGCAAGGCCACCGAGCGGGCCGTCGAGCTGTTCCACGCGGCCCCCGGCGGGGTGCGCACCACACAGGCGTTCTCCACGTCGAACCGGTGGGACCACCTCGACACCGACGCCGCGAACGGGTGCATCCGCGACCTCGAGCACGCGTACACGGTCGAGGGCGGACTGGCCGTGCTGCGCGGCAACCTCGCCGAGGACGGCGCGGTCTTCAAGACCGCGGGCGTCGACCCCGACGTGTTCCACTTCGTCGGCAAGGCCCTGGTCTGCGAGTCGCAGGACGAGGCCGTCGAGAAGATCCTCACCAAGCAGGTCGAGCCCGGTCACGTCGTCGTCGTGCGCTACGAGGGCCCCGCGGGCGGGCCCGGCATGCAGGAGATGCTCTACCCGACCTCCTTCATCAAGGGACGCGGCCTCGGCAAGGTGACCGCACTCATCACCGACGGCCGCTTCTCGGGCGGGTCGAGCGGCATCTCGGTGGGGCACGTGTCGCCCGAGGCAGCGGCCGGCGGCGTGATCGGCCTGGTCGAGGACGGCGACGAGATCGAGATCGACGTCGACACGCGTCTCATCCGCCTCAACGTGTCCGCCGAGGTCCTCGCCGAGCGCCGCGCCAAGATGGAGGCGCGCGAGAACCCCTGGCAGCCCGTCGACCGCGACCGCTACGTGTCCCCGGCGCTCCAGGCCTACGCCGCGATGGCGACGTCCGCGGACCGCGGCGCCGTGCGCGACGTGTCGCTGCTCAAGCGGCGCTGACCCGGCCGCAGGTCAGGGCCCGTACCCCTGGTGGGTGCGGGCCCGTCGTCGTCGGCGGCGCCGTGCAGGGACGTGCGCGTCGGTGACGAGCGCGCGTCAGCACTGCTCCTCGGACTGCTCCGTGACGACCCACGTGGACCCGGACGGCGCCATGACGGCCGTGCCGCAGTCCCCGCCCGCGTACGCGACCGCGAGGACCGTCGCGTCGGGGCGCTCCTCGCGCACCGTGACCTCGACCTGCGCGACGTCACCGACCGCGGCGTAGAGCGCGGCCGTGGTCGTGATCATCGACGCGCAGTCCGTGATGCCCGGCCACCCCTGCGCGGTCATCTCCGCGACCATCCGGTCGGCGAGTGCCGGAGCGAGGTACCCGCAGGCCGTCCCCACGTCCGGCGCGCGGCTCGCGACGAGCCACGCGCGGAAGGCGTCCTCGGGTGCCTCGGCGCCCTGGGGGGCGGGCGGTGCGTCGGGAGAGTCCGGGGTCGGGGGCGCGGTGGGGGCGGTCATGGTGGGCAACGGAACGGGGGCCGCGGCACCCCCAGCCGGGGCGGACGCGTCCGTGCGGGTCGACGCGCCGGTCGACGCGCCCCCGGCGCAGGCCGTCAGCGCGGCGAGGGCGAGAGCAGCCACGGCGAGGGCACGACGGGGGTGGACGCGGGCGCTGTGCGGCGTCGTTGCAGTCACGCGGGCATCCTGCCACAGGTACGGCGACGCCACTGCGGGTGTCTTGTGGCCCGCCGCCCGCCGCGAGGAGATACTCGGGTATGGCCAGTGACGACATCGACATCAAGCCCCGCTCCCGCACCGTGACCGACGGCATCGAGGCCACGGCCTCGCGCGGCATGCTCCGCGCCGTCGGCATGGGAGACGAGGACTGGGTCAAGCCCCAGATCGGCATCGCGAGCTCGTGGAACGAGATCACGCCGTGCAACCTGTCGCTCGACCGGCTCGCGCAGGGGGCCAAGGAGGGCGTGCACGCGGGCGGCGGGTACCCGCTGCAGTTCGGCACCATCTCGGTGTCCGACGGCATCTCGATGGGTCACGAGGGCATGCACTTCTCGCTCGTGTCGCGCGACGTCATCGCGGACTCGGTCGAGACGGTCATGCAGGCCGAGCGCCTGGACGGGTCGGTGCTGCTCGCCGGGTGCGACAAGTCGCTCCCGGGCATGCTCATGGCCGCCGCCCGCCTCGACCTCGCGAGCGTGTTCCTCTACGCGGGCTCGATCATGCCGGGCTGGGTCAAGCTCTCCGACGGCACCGAGAAGGACGTCACGCTCATCGACGCGTTCGAGGCCGTGGGCGCGTGCTCGCGCGGGCTCATGAGCCGAGAGGACCTCGACCGTATCGAGCGTGCGATCTGCCCGGGCGAGGGCGCGTGCGGCGGCATGTACACCGCGAACACCATGGCGTCGGTCGCCGAGGCCATGGGCATGTCGCTCCCCGGCTCGGCCGCACCGCCCTCGGCCGACCGTCGCCGCGACAACTTCGCGCACCGTTCGGGCGAGGCCGTGGTCGAGCTGCTGCGTCGTGGCATCACCGCGCGCGACATCATGACCAAGAAGGCGTTCGAGAACGCGATCGCGGTCGTCATGGCGTTCGGCGGCTCGACCAACGCGGTGCTCCACCTCCTCGCGATCGCGCACGAGGCCGAGGTCGACCTGACCCTCGACGACTTCGACCGGGTCGCGGCGAAGGTCCCGCACCTGGGCGACCTCAAGCCGTTCGGCCGCTACGTCATGAACGACGTCGACCGCATCGGCGGCGTGCCCGTGGTCATGAAGGCGCTGCTCGACGCGGGCCTGATCCACGGTGACGCGCTCACGGTCACGGGCCGGACGGTGAGTGAGAACCTCGCGGACCTGGCGCCCCCCGACCCCGACGGCAAGATCCTGCGCGCCCTCGACAACCCCATCCACCGCACCGGCGGCATCACGATCCTCGGCGGCTCGCTCGCGCCCGAGGGAGCCGTGGTCAAGTCGGCCGGTTTCGACTCCGACGTGTTCGAGGGCACGGCCCGCGTGTTCGAGCGCGAGCGCGCTGCGCTCGACGCCCTCGAGGACGGGACCATCACCGACGGCGACGTCGTCGTCATCCGGTACGAGGGGCCCAAGGGCGGGCCGGGCATGCGCGAGATGCTCGCGATCACGGGAGCCATCAAGGGCGCGGGCCTCGGCAAGACCGTGCTGCTCCTGACCGACGGGCGCTTCTCGGGCGGGACGACGGGGCTGTGCGTGGGTCACGTCGCCCCCGAGGCCGTGGACGCCGGACCCATCGCGTTCGTGCGCGACGGCGACCGCATCCGCCTCGACGTCGCCCGCAAGACGCTCGACCTGCTGGTCGACCCGGCCGAGCTCGAGGCCCGCAAGGACGGGTGGGCGCCCCTCGCCCCGACGTTCACCCGGGGAGTGCTCGCCAAGTACGCCAAGCTCGTGCAGTCGGCGTCGCGCGGGGCGATCCTCGAGTAGGGGGCTGCGCGCGGCCGAGCACGGGGTGGGGGTCGTTCTGCCGGTCGGAACGGCCGCGACCGCGTGCTCGGCCCCCGCGGTCGCGAGTGCTGGCGACGTGGTCCTGGCTGCGGGATAGTGGACGAGGAACGCCCACCGTCCGCGCCGAACCGCACCGGAGCAGCAGCCATGAGCGACGCGATCACCGCCCGACAGTTCCACGACAGCGACGGGGTGGAGGACTGGCGCGTCGTGCTCGGCACCGCGCAGACCCGCTTCCGGACCGACTCGTTCACGGCCGGGGTCGAGCTGATCGACGCGATCGGCGAGCTGGCCGAGGGCATGAACCACCACCCCGACGTCGACCTGCGGTACGCGACCGTCACGGTCCGGGTGTCCTCGCACGACGTGGGCGGGCTGAGCAGGCGCGACGTGACCCTGGCCCGGCGGATCTCCCTCGTGGCCAAGGAGCTCGAGCACCCGGCCGAGACCGACGGGCTGCTCGAGGTCGAGATCGCGATCGACGCCCTCGACCGGCCCGCCGTGCGCCCCTTCTGGCGTGCCGTGCTCGGCTACGTCGACGGACCGCCCGAGGACGAGGGCCTGGGGCTCGGCGACCCCGCGGGCTACGGCCCGCCCGTCTGGTTCCAGCAGATGGATGCACCGCGGCCCCAGCGCAACCGCATCCACCTCGACGTCTCCGTCCCGCACGACCAGGCCGAGGCGCGCGTCACCGCGGCCATCGCGGCCGGCGGACACCTGGTCTCCGACTCCCGGGCACCGGCGTTCTGGGTGCTCGCGGACGTCGAGGGCAACGAGGCGTGCATCTGCACGTGGCAGGCGCGCGACTGAGTCGAGAGGCGCGACCGGACAACCTGTCGGAGCGAGCGGGACCCCGAGGGCGCGCTCGCTCCGACACGGGGGTCAGGCGCGCGTCACGACCAGGGTCCGGTAGCCCGGGACCAGCACCCCGCGCTGTGCGCTGCGCGACACGACCCGCAACGGTTCGCCGTCGTCCCAGAGCGCGTGCAGGAGCGCGCCGATCTCCGCGCGGGCCAGCGCTGCCCCGAGGCACAGGTGACGCCCCGCACCGAACCAGAGCTGGCGGCTCTCGCGGACGTAGGGGCGGTCGGCACGGAACGGCCCGGCACCGATGTTCGCGCTCCACACGAGCATCATGATGCGCTCGCCCTCGACGAGACGGCGCCCCGCCACCTCGACGTCGGCCGCGACGCCCCGGCCGATGACCGAGGCGGGGCTCGTGACACGCAGCCCTTCGCGCACGGCGTTCTCGACGGCGTCGGGCTCGCCCGGGGCGCGGGCCTCTCCCGCCGCCGCGCGGTCGGCATCGGCGCGCATCCGGTCGAGCAGGCGGTGCTGCTCGCCCGTGTCGACGAGCAGCGCGGTCGTCCGTGCCATGGCGGAGGCCGAGGTCTCCGTGCCCGCGACCATGAGGAGGCACGCGAGCCCCGTCGTCTCCTCGAGGCCGAGCCCCAGCTCTCGGCATCGGCCGAGCAGAGTGTCGGCGGGCGCGTCGCGCCAGCCCGCCGGGACGCCTCGGGTGAGCTCGGCGACGATCTCGCGGGCCGCGGTGACCTGGGCGGGAGCCAGGTGCGTCGACCCCGCGCTCCCCAGGGCGATCGTCGCGAGACGCTCGCCGGTCTCGAAGACCGCCAGGGCGTCCTCGTCCCTGGGCCAGGTACCTGGCGCCCGCCTGGACGTCCGCGAGAGGTCGCCGTCGGCGCTGGCGTCCGGCCCCGGCACGCCCAGGAGGGAGATCATCATGCGACCCACGAGCACTCGCGCCAGGCGTGCGACGTCGACCGTCCCGCCCGCCCGCAGCGCCTCACGGGCCACGGCGAGCGGACCCGACCATGCTGCCTCGACGAGCTCGGCCGAGCCGGCCTCGGTGAACAGCTCGCGCGACCGCGAGCGCAGGTCGTGGTGCCCCGGGCCGTCGAACAGGTCGAGCACCCAGTCGCCCAGGATCTGCGCCCACAGGTGCCCGACCCCGCCCTCGCCCACGATCGTGAACGACCGGTGGTCGCCCAGGACGGTGCGGGAGACCACGGGGTCGGCCGTGACCCAGCCCAGGCCTGGCACCTTGCGCAGGGGCGGTCCGGGCAGGCGGCGCGAGAGATGGCCGCCGAGCAGCACGGCGGCCATGCCGGGGCGGGCACGGCGCAGGAGGTCCACCTCGTGGCGGGTCGTGGGGAGCACGACGGACAGTCTGGCGCATCCGGCGGCCGGTCGGGGTCGTGCGGGGTCGTGCTGTGGACGACGGCGGGGCGATGGCTGGGGCCGAGCACCCGACTCTCACCCGTGGACAACCTCGGTGGGGCCCGGGTTCGTGGCTACGCTGTCGCGGGTGCCGATCATCGCCCGCCCCCCAGCGCACCCCTCGGGGACCCGTACGACGCTCGCCCCGGTCCGGGGCCCGGCTCCTGCCGCCGTGATCGCGGGGGTCGGCGTCCACCTGCCCGAGCGCACCGTGCGGGTCGCCGACGCCGAGCGGGACCTGGCGCGCACGAGCGCGCCCGGCGCCGTGCCCCGCCTGCCCATGGTCTCGCGCCTGACCGGGGTCCAGCAGGTCCACGTCCTGCCCGACGACTGGAACGCCTCCGACCTCGCGGCCGCCGCCGCGGCCAAGCTCCTCGCCGCGCAGGGGCTCGATGCCCGGGACGTCGACCTGCTGATCTTCGCCTCGGCGAGCCAGGACATGGTCGAGCCGGCGACGAGCCACATCGTCGCGGCCAGGCTGGGGGTGCGCGCCCCGGTCATGGACGTCAAGAACGCGTGCAACTCGGTCCTCAACGCGATCGAGGTCGCCGAGGCCCTCGTGGCCACGGGCCGGTACGGGACGGTTCTCGTCGCGTGCGGCGAGGCACCGTCGCGCGCGGTCCGGTGGGACGTCCCGGACCGGGCGACGTACCTGCTGTCCGCGCCGGGCTACACCATGTCCGACGCCGGAGCGGCGGTCCTGGTGCGACGGGCACCTGAGCCGGTGGTCGGCACGAGCGACGACGCGCCCGCCCCGGCGGGCATCCTCGCGAGCGCGTTCGGTGCCGAGTCGACGCACTGGGACGTCGGTATGCTCCCCGGCGGGGGGACGGCCTTCCCACGAGATCTCGACCGCACGTACTTCGAGATCGACGGGTCGAGGCTGCGCGACGCGTTCCTGGCGCTGGGGCCGGGCGTGATCCTCGAGGCGCTCGACCGCGCGGGGCTGACGTGGGACGACGTGGCCCTGGTCGCGGTGCACCAGGTCGCGGTCGCGTACCTGGCGGACGTCCACGAGGCCCTGGGGCTGCCCGAGGGGCGGACGATCGTCACGGTCGCCGAGCACGGGAACGTCGCCTCGGCGACGCTGCCGCTCCAGCTCGCGACCGCGCTGGAGAGCGGCCGCGTGGGTCCGGGGGACGTGGTGCTGCTCGTCGGGCTGGCCGGCGGGATCAGCATCGGAGCCATGGCGGTGCGGCTGTGACCCCGGAGGGCGCCGCGGGGACGGGTGCGGCCCCCGGGCGGCGGACGCCATCGCTCCCGGTCCGTCTCGCGGTCGTCGTCCCGGCTCTGAACGAGGCGCGCGAGCACGGGATCCTCGCGACGCTGCGCGCCCTGCGCGTCCAGGAGGACCGTGACTTCGACCTGGTCGTGGTCGACAACGGTTCGACCGACGGCACCCCGGACCTCGTGCGGGCGACCGTCGCGGACTGGGACGAGCCACGATGGCGGCTCGTGACCGAGGCCCAGAAGGGGACGGGCGCCGCGGCCGACACGGGCATGCGGGCGGCGATCGCCGCGGGTGCGACCCACCTCGCGCGGACCGACGCGGACTGCGTGCCCCCGCCGGACTGGACGGTCCGCGTGAAGGAGGCGTTCGCCGTCGGGCACGACCTCGTGGCCGGGCGGATCATCGCGCGCACCGACGACCTGCCGGTGTCCCGTGCGCGGCAGGCGATCCTGTCGGGGGCCGTGAGCGTCGCGAGCACGTTCGGGAGGTTCCGCCCCGGCAACCAGGACCCGTCCTACCTGGGCCCGTACGTCATGGCCCCCGGGTGCAACATGGCGATCACCGCGGACCTGTACGAACGTGCGGGCGGCTTCCCGCGCACCGCGATCGAGGACCTGCACGAGGACCGCGCCCTGGTCAACGCCGTGCGTCGCCTGACCTCGGCTTACGGGGCGCACCCCGAGGTCGTGGTGCGCGCCTCGACGCGGCGCGCGCACGCCTGGGGGCTCGTGCGGACCCTGGGCTGGTACGCCGACCACCGCTACAAGCCCGAGGTCGTGGACATCCGATGACGGCAGGCACGTCCCCGCGAGCGCCGGGCGCCGGGTCGAGCACCGCCCAGGGATCCTCCCGCGACGCGCACCGCTGGGAGGAGCGCGTCCAGCGCGGCGCGCACCCGCTCGTCTACCCGGCGTTCCGGGCGCTCGCCCGGCGTGGCCCGGTCGTGCGCGTGCCGGGGCTCGGGGTCGTGGTGAACGACGCCGTGACGGCCCGAGAGGTCCTGCTCGACACCGAGCACTTCTCCAAGGTCGGCCCGGGGGCGCCCTCGGACCTGTGGACGCCCGTGCTGGGGCCGTCGGTCCTGCTCAACATGGAGGGCGAGGACCACGCGACGCTGCGGCGGGCCCTGTCGGGGCTGTTCACGCCGCGCTCGGTCGCGCAGCTCACCGCGACTGAGGCAGGGGCGTCCTTGGGGACCTTGGCCCCTCGCCTGCTCGCGGGCGGGACGGTCGACCTGGTGCAGGAGGTCGGGGCGCTCGCGGGCACGGTCATCTGCCGCATGACGGGTCTTCCGCCCACCGACGCCGCGGTGCGCGACGCGATGGTCGCGGCGCAGTCCGTCGTCGGGCTCGTGCGCCTGCACCGGCGCAGCCTCACGCCCTCCCAGGTGCGCCACGCCCGCGAGGTGCTGGGCACGTTGAGCGAGCCCGCGCGGGCCGCGTACCGCGACGGGGACCCCGCGACGGTGCCGGGGCGGATGCGCGGCCTCGGGCTGAGCGAGAGCGAGGCGCTGGGCGCGGTCGGTGCGTTCGTCATGACGGGCACCGAGACCATCCAGTCGTTCACGCCGCGCCTGGTCGCGCTCGCGGTCGACACCGGGTGGATGGATCGTCTGCTGCTCGCCGGACCGGACGACGCGCTGCGCGGCCGCGTGGTCGAGGAGGCGCTGCGCGTCACGGTGCCGACCCCCGCGATGCTCCGGTCCGTGCGCTCGGCCCACAGCGTGGGGGCCGTGCCGGTGCGGGCGGGGGAGCGCGTCGTCATCGCGACCGTGACGTGCTGCCGGGCGGGTGGGGCGTTCGACCCCGCACGTGACGCGGACCCGGCGCTGCGCAACCTGTGGTTCGGTGCGGGCCCGCACTTCTGTCTCGGCATGCCGCTCGCGATGGCGCAGGTCGGGGCGGTCCTGGACGCGTTGCGCCCGGTCGCGACGGCCGGGCGCTCGCTGCGGGTCGCGGGGCGCGAGGTCGCGCGGGGCGTCCTCATCCCGTCCTACCGGCGCCTGCGGATCGAGGCCGCCGCGTCGTCCTCGGTGCCGGTGGAGGAGGCGCCATGAGCGGCCCGACGACGGAGCACCTGCTCGCGACCATCGTGGGCCACGCGCGGGGAGCGCGCGGCGACGAGGTGGCGCTGCGCTGGTGGGCGCGTCCGGCGCACCGTGCACGACGAGGCCGGGAGGGTGCGAGCCATGCGCCCGCACCGGGCGGCGAGCCGCTCGACCGGGTCCGCGAGGAGGTCACGTACCGCGAGCTCTCGCGCCGCATCGAGGCCACGGCCGACGCCCTGCACCGTGAGGGCATGCGACCGGGGGACCGCGTGCTGTTCTCGGTACGACCGCGACCCGGGGGGATCGTGCTGGCGCTCGCCGTCGTGCGGCTCGGGGCCGTGATCGTGTTCGTCGACCCGGGGTCGACGCCCGAGCTCTTCGCCGCGCGCGTCGCTGCCGCGGACCCGCGCTGGGCCATGACCGAGTCGCTGCTCTACGCGATCTCACGCGGCCCGTTGCGGCGCCTGGCCCGCTCGCGCGGCCTCCTGCTGCCCGACTACGCGAGCCTCCCGCTGCGGCACGTCCGGTCCGGCCCGTGGCTTCCCGGGGTGCCCCGACGGTCGCTGTCGGCGCGCGTGCTCGCCTCGGGGCTACGCGGGGCCGGTGGGCAGGGCGTCGGACCGAGGCCCGTGACGGGCCTGCCGCTCGACGGCGAGGCGCTCGTGGTCTTCACGTCGGGCACCACGTCGGACCCGAAGGCCGTCGTCCACTCCGCGGGCTCGCTCGGCGCGGGCTGCGCGCTGCTGGGCGCGGCCTTCGAGCTCATGCCGGGGGACGTGGTGCACACGGACCAGATGCTCCTGGGCATCCCGGCGCTGCTCGCGGGTGGGACCTGGTCCATCCCGCCGGGGACCCCCGCGCAGGACGTCGTGGCCTTCGGTCGGCACGCGGCCGAGCAGGCCGGGACGTACCTGGTCCCGGCGGACCTCACGCTCCTGCTCGACGCGGTCGAGACCGGCCGGGCTCCCGCGCAGGGCCCGCGGGTCGGGCTCGTCGGTGGCGCGCCCGTGACGCGGTCGATCCTCGACCGCGCCCGCCGGTCGCTGCCCGCCACGCGGTGGATCGGGGTCTACGGCATGACCGAGATCCTGCCCGTCGCGGTGGTCGAGGCCACCGACAAGCTCGCGCACGCCGGGGACGGCGACCTGGTCGGTCGCCCGCTGCCGGGCGTCGACGCCCGGATCGACGCCACGGCCGTGGAGGGCTGTGCGGGCGAGCCTGGCGACGACGCCCGACCGGCCGGACCCACGGTGGGCGAGCTGGTCCTGCGCGGCCCGTCGCTCATGAAGGGGTATCTCGCCCACCTCGACGGCGGACGGCCGCCCGTGCACGAGCACCGCACGGGCGACCTCGCGCACCTCGACGAGCAGGGCCGGATCGTGCTCGTGGGGCGCACGCGCGACATGATCATCCGCGGCACGGTCAACATCTACCCGGGGCTGTTCGAGCCGCGGCTCGCCGCGCTGCCCGGTGTCGGGGAGGCTGCCCTCGTGGGCGTCCCCCAGGAGGACGGCGACGAGAAGGTCGTCCTCGTGGTGACCTCGGCCCCGCCCTGCGCGGCAGGTGCGCCCGCCGGGACGCACGTCAGGGCGGCCGGCGTCGTCGGGCCGGCAGAGAGCCAGGGCGAGCCGGTCCTGACCGCCGAGCACCCGCTGCTCGCCGGAGTCCGGTCCGCGCTGCCGGACGTGCTGGACCATGGAGCGCTGCCGGACCTGGTCCTGCACGCCGACCGTCTGCCTCTCGCGGGGCGCAGCCGCAAGCCCGACCGCGCGACGCTCTCCCGCGCCGCGGCGGGCCACCTCGCGACGACCGGGGCGCGGTCCACGTGAGCCTGCGCGTCGGCGTCACGGGGGCGTCGGGGTTCGTCGGGGGAGCCGTCGCTCGGCGCGCCGTCGCCCACGGCCACCGCGTGTGGACCTTCTCGCGGCGCGACGCGCACGTCTCCGGGGCGACGCACCGGACGTGGGACCTCGAGGCAGGGCTGCTCGCGGCACCGCCCGCGCTGGACGTCGTCGTGCACGCGGGGGCGACGGTCTCCGACTGGGCGCGCCACGACGTCGCGTGGGCGACCAACGTCGAGGGAACGCGCGCCGTGCGGGACACGTTCCCGGCGGCGCGGTTCGTGCACGTGTCCTCGGGCAGCGTCTACGACCCCTTCGTCCCTACGGTCCGGGGAAGGGAGTCCGAGGCGCCCGTCGAGCGGTACCTGAACGCCTACGGCGCGACCAAGGCCGCCGCCGAGCGGGTCCTTGCCACCGACGCCCGCACGCCCGGGCGCGGACCCGTCGTCGTGCTGCGCCCCCACGCCGTGTACGGGCCGGGGGACACGACGCTCCTGCCGCGCATCGAGGGCGCGATCCGGGGCAGGCGGCTCGTGCTCGTCGGGGACGGGTCGGCGTTGCAGTCCCTCACGCACGTGGACACGCTCGTCGAGGCGGCGCTCGCGGCCGCGACGGTCGACCTGCCGCACGGTCAGCCCCTCGTGGTCAACGTCGCGGACGCCGGGCCGGTGGTCCTGGGCGAGGTCGTCGTCGAGCTCCTGCGCCGCAGGGGGCACGACGGCGTCACCCTCGCCGGGATCCCGGCCCGCCCCGCGTGGGTGCTCGCCGCGTGCGCCGAGGCTCTCGCACGCTGGACGCGGCGGCCCGAACCGCCGCGCCTGACCCGGTACGCCATCAGCCACCTCGCGGCCGAGCGCACCTACGACCTGACGGTGCTGCGCGAGGTCCTGGGGGTCGAGCCCCGGGCGACGTCGCTCGCGGGGGCGGAGAGCTGGTGACGCACGTGACGGAGTCCCCGGACGCCCAGGAACGTCGGCAGGCTCCGGTGCGCGCGGCGGTCCCGAGG
>NZ_JBHUAD010000071.1:0-17197 GCF_042789955.1 Oerskovia sp. NPDC056781 | reverse complement strand
GTCGCGGCCGGGGCCGCGACGTCGGCGCGCGTGAGGATCGCGTCGGCCTCCTTCGCGAGGCGCTCGGCCCCGCGCGGGACGAGGTCGGCGTCGTCGGCGAGCCAGGCCACGGACTCGGGCGAGCGCGACAGCGCGTCGGCCATGTACCGCGAGCTCGAGAGAAGCGTCGCGAGCCGGTACGCGGCCGAGCCCGAGTCCCGCAGCAGCTTGAGGTACCAGTGCGTCGAGCCGAGCTCCTCGGACAGCTTGCGGAAGTTGAGCAGCCCCGCGTCGGGGTCCGCCCCCTCGGCGAACCAGCCGAGCATGACCGGCAGGAGCTGGCGCTGGATCGCGGCGCGGCGGCTCACGCCCTCGGTCAGGGCGAGCACGTGCCGCATCGCGCCCGCCGGGTCCCGGTAGCCGATCGCCTGGAAGCGCGCCTTGGCCGCCTCCGGCGCGAGGCTCGCCTCCTCGGCCGAGAGCTGGGCCGTTGCCGGGAGCAGGGGCCGGTAGAACAGCTCCTCGTGCAGCGCGCGCACCTCCCGGCGCGTCGAGCGCCACCGGCCGAGCAGACCCTCTGCGCCCTCGGCGCGCATGCCCAACGACCGTGCCAGACGACGCAGGTCGTCCTCGCCCGTCGGCACCAGGTGCGTGCGGCGCAGCCGGAAGAGCTGGATGCGGTGCTCGAGCGAGCGCAGGAAGCGGTAGCAGACCGCGAGGCGCGCCGCGTGCTCGCGCCCGACGTAGCCGCCCGCCGCCAGGGCCGCGAGCGCCGTGAGGGTGCTGGGGCTGCGGATCGAGTCGTCGGCCCGCCCGTGCACGAGCTGCAGGAGCTGGACCGTGAACTCGACGTCGCGCAGGCCACCCTTGCCGAGCTTGAGCTGGCGGTCCGCCTCTGCGGCGGGCACGTGGTCCTCGACGCGGCGGCGCATCGCCTGGGAGTCCTCGACGAAGTTCTCACGCGTCACGGCCGACCACACGAACGGGTTGATCGCATCGTGGTAAGCCGCCCCGAGCCCGCGGTCGCCCGCGACCAGGCGCGCCTTGAGCAGCGCCTGGAACTCCCACGTCTTGGCCCAGCGCTCGTAGTACGCGAGGTGGCTCGCGAGCGTGCGCACGAGCGGGCCGTTCTTGCCCTCGGGGCGCAGCGCCGCGTCGACGGGCCACAGCGGCGGCTCCGACGAGGTCCCCTGGCAGGCGCGTGCGAGCCCCGTCGCGAGCTTCGCGCCGACGCTCGTCGCGTAGGCCTCGTCGTACCCCTCGGCCGGCTCGGCCACGTAGATCACGTCGACGTCCGAGACGTAGTTGAGCTCACGGCCGCCGCACTTGCCCATGCCCATGACCGCGAGCCGCACGCCGGCCCCGTGGTCGTCGAGCTCGGAGCGCCCGATCGCGAGCGAGGCCTCGAGCGCGGCGGCCGCGAGGTCCGCGAGCGCCGCCGCCACGGCAGGCATCCGCGTGAGCGGTTCGCGCGACGTGAGGTCGGTCGCGGCGATGCGCAGGAGGCGGGACCGGTAGGCGCGGCGCATGGCGTCGGTCGCGACAGGCGCCGGCAGCGCTGCGACGGGCTGGTGGGCCTCGGGGTCCGCGTCGACCGCGCGCAGCAGCTCGGCCCGGACGGCGCCCGCGTCGACGCCCGTCCCGGACGCCGGGTCGGCGACGACGGCCAGCAGGTCCGGGTGGGACACGAGCTCGTCGCCGAGAGCGACCGACGCGCCGAGCACCGCGAGCAGGCGGTCGCGGCCCGAGGTGACCGGGGCGTCCTTGAGGCTGGAGGTGCCGGGCTCACCGGCGCCCGTGCCCCCGTCCTCGACGGAGGCGGCCTCCGTCGCCGCACGCTCCCCTGTCCCCGACAGCAGGTCGCGGAACGTCCGGCACGACGCCTCGTCCCCGGCCGCTGCGGTCGACAGCCGCGCGAGCTGGAGCAGGGCCAGGTCAGGGTCCGCGGTCGCGCCGAGCGCGACCAGCACGTCCTCGGGCAACGGCCCGAGGACGCCCACGAGGTCCTTGTCGTCGAGCAGCGACGCCGAGCGGGTCACGTCGGCGAACCCGAGTCGGCGCAGGCGCGAGGTCAGGGTGGGGCGGCGCGACCCGTGGGGTGCGCCGACGCGCCCGAGGGGCGTGACGTCGTCGGGCCCCGAGGTCATGACGACCACCGGGACCCGACCGACCGACGGGAGGACTGGCTCACAGGACCTGGAGGAACCGCTTCAGCTCGAACGGCGTGACCTGCGACCGGTAGGCGTCCCACTCCTGGCGCTTGTTGCGCAGCACGAAGTCGAACACGTGCTCGCCCAGGGTCTCGGCGACGAGCTCGGACGTCTCCATGATCTGGATCGCGGCGTCGAGCGACTGCGGCAGCGGCTTGATGCCGAGCGCGCGGCGCTCGGCGTCGGTGAGCTCCCACACGTCGTCCTCGGTCGCCTCGGGCAGCTCGTAGCCCTCCTCGATGCCCTTGAGGCCCGCCGCGAGGATCACCGCGTACGCGAGGTACGGGTTGGTCGCGGAGTCGAGCGCGCGGTACTCGATGCGGCTCGAGTTGCCCTTGCCCGGCTTGTACATGGGCACGCGCACGAGCGCCGAGCGGTTGTTGTGGCCCCAGCACACGTAGCTCGGGGCCTCGGCCCCGCCCCACAGGCGCTTGTACGAGTTGACGTACTGGTTCGTGATCGCGGTGATCTCCGCCGCGTGGACCAGCAGGCCCGCGATGAACGAGCGCGCCGTCTTCGACAGCTCGAACTGCGCGCCGGGCTCGTGGAACGCGTTGCGGTCACCCTCGAACAGGGACAGGTGCGTGTGCATCCCGGAGCCGGGCTGGTCCGCCATGGGCTTGGGCATGAACGACGCGAAGACCCCCTGCTCCAGGGCGACCTCCTTGACGACCGTGCGGAACGTCATGAGGTTGTCGGCCGTCGTCAGGGCGTCGGCGTAGCGCAGGTCGATCTCGTTCTGGCCGGGGCCCGCCTCGTGGTGGGAGAACTCGACCGAGATGCCCATCGACTCGAGCATCGTGATCGCGGCGCGTCGGAAGTCGTGCGTCGATCCCCGGGCCAGGTGGTCGAAGTACCCGCCCTGGTCGACCGGCACGAGCGGCGCCGAGGCGTCGGCCGGGTGGTTGAAGAGGTAGAACTCGACCTCGGGGTGCGTGTAGAACGTGAAGCCCTTGTCGCTCGCCTTCGCGAGCGCGCGCTTGAGCACGTTGCGCGAGTCCGCGAGCGAGGGCTCGCCGTCCGGGGTGAGGATGTCGCAGAACATCCTCGCGGTCCCGTGCCGCTCCCCGCGCCACGGGAGCACCTGGAACGTGGTGGGGTCGGGGCGCGCGATCATGTCGGCCTCGTAGACACGAGTGAGGCCCTCGATCGAGCTGCCGTCGAAGCCGATGCCCTCCGCGAACGCGGACTCGAGCTCCGCGGGAGCCACGGCGACCGACTTGAGCATCCCCAGCACGTCGGTGAACCAGAGACGGATGAAGCGGATGTCGCGCTCCTCGACCGTGCGGAGCACGAACTCCTGCTGCCTGTCCATGGGCTACATCCTGCCTGAAGAGTGTGACGAGCGGGTTACGTCGCGTCCTGACGCGGCCGACGTGTCACCAGCCTGCCACGGCGAGGCACCGGTCGGGGGCGGGTGGGCACCTGACCGGCGGGTTCGCATAGGCTGGCGGGCATGGCAGACCTGCGGATCGCCCTCGCACAGATCGACACGTGCGTGGGAGCGATCGACCAGAACACGGCGGCGATCCTCGAGTGGACCAGGCGGGCGGCCGGCGCGGGCGCCGACCTCGTGGCCTTCCCCGAGATGACCCTCACGGGCTACCCGATCGAGGACCTCGCGCTGCGGGCCTCGTTCCGCCGCGCGGCCTGGGACGCGGCGGCCGACGTCGCCACCCAGCTCGAGCGTGAGGGCCTCGGTCACGTGACGGTCGTCCTGGGCACCGTGGGCACCTCCGAGACCGCGCTCCCGCGCGGTGCGGGCGCCGCCGAGCGTGCTGCGTCGGGGTCGCCCGCCGACCTCCCGACCAACCGTGCGGTCGCGATCCAGCACGGGAAGGTCGTCGCGTCCTACGACAAGCACCACCTGCCGAACTACGGCGTGTTCGACGAGTTCCGCATCTTCGCGCCCGGCACCGAGCCCCTCGTCCTGGAGATCGCGGGCCGCTCGGTGGGCATCGTGATCTGCGAGGACATCTGGCAGGACGGCGGCCCCGTCGCGACGCTCGGCGGCCTCGACGAGGCCGGGCACGGGATCGACCTGCTCCTCGTGCTCAACGGCTCGCCCTACGAGGAGGGCAAGGGGCACGTCCGCACCGACCTCGCCGCGCGAAGGGCGCGCGAGACGGGCGCCCCGGTCGCCTACGTCAACATGGTCGGCGGCCAGGACGACCTGGTGTTCGACGGGGGCTCGTTCGTCGTCGGGCCCGACGGGGCGGTGCTCACCTCGGCGCCGCAGTTCGTCGAAGACCTGCTCGTCTGGGACCTGCCCGAGCGGACCTCCGCTCCGGCGGGAGCCGGGGCGGCGACGACCACCTACCCCACGGGCCGCGTCGCTCCCCCGCTGCACCCCGACGAGGAGGTGTACCGGGCGTGCGTCACGGGCCTGGCCGGCTACGTGCGCAAGAACGGCTTCCGGTCGATCGTCCTGGGGCTGTCGGGCGGGATCGACTCGGCGCTGTCCGCGACGATCGCGGCCGACGCGATCGGCGGGCAGAACGTCGTGGGCGTCTCGATGCCCTCGACGTACTCCTCGGAGCACAGCAAGGACGATGCCGCCGACCTCGCCAAGCGGCTCGGCGCCGACTACCGCGTGCAGCCCATCGCCCCCATGGTCGACGCCTTCCAGGGCGAGCTCGCGCTCGAGGGCGTCGCCGAGGAGAACCTCCAGGCGCGCGTGCGCGGCGTGGTCCTCATGGGGATCTCCAACCGCGAGGGCCACCTCGTCATCGCGCCGGGCAACAAGTCCGAGCTCGCCGTCGGGTACGCGACGATCTACGACGCGGGCAGCATCGGCGGGTACGCCCCGCTCAAGGACGTCGACAAGTCGCGTGTGTGGGCCCTCGCCCGCTGGCGCAACAACGCCGCGCTCGACGCGGGCGACCTCCCCCCGATCCCCGAGTCCTCGATCACCAAGCCGCCCTCGGCCGAGCTGCGCCCCGGCCAGACCGACCAGGACTCCCTGCCGCCCTACGACCTGCTCGACGAGGTCCTCGACGCGTACATCGAGCACGCCGAGGGGCGCGCCGAGCTGCTCGCGCGCGGGTTCGACCCGGAGGTCGTGGACAAGGTCGTGACGCTCGTCGACCGCGCCGAGTGGAAGCGCCGCCAGTACCCCCTCGGCCCCAAGGTCACGTCGCTGGCCTTCGGTCGCGACCGCCGCCTGCCCGTCACGTCCCGCTGGCGCGAGCCGGTCGAGTAGCTCCGACCGGGCCTGCCACGCCCGCCGCACGCCACCCATCCGCTTCCCGAACGACCGGCCCGCCGAGCATCGACGGGCCGCACGACCTGGAGAGACGAGAGCATGTCCGCACACACCCAGCCCGGCCAGACCCCGGCCACGCCCGTCAAGCGCTTCCGCGTCCACCACCTCGCGGAGGCCAAGGCGCGGCACGAGAAGCTGACCATGCTCACCGCGTACGACGCGGTGACCGCCCGCATCTTCGACGAGGCAGGCATCGACATGCTCCTCGTCGGGGACTCGATCGGGAACACGATGCACGGTCACCAGACCACGCTGCCCGTCACGGTCGACGACATGATCCCGGCCGCGCGCGGCGTCGCCCGGGCCGCCCGTCGTGCCCTCGTGATCGTCGACCTGCCGTTCGGGTCGTACGAGGCCGGGCCCGAGCAGGCCCTCGCGACCGGCGTGCGCATCATGAAGGAGACCGGTGCGCACGCGGTCAAGCTCGAGGGCGGGCGCCGCTCGGCCGCGCAGATCCGTGCGCTGACCGACGCGGGCATCCCCGTCGTCGCGCACCTGGGCTTCACGCCACAGTCGGAGAACATCCTGGGCGGGCCGCGTGTGCAGGGCCGCGGGGACGAGGCCGCGGAGATCCTGTGCGAGGACGCCCTCGCGGTCACGGACGCCGGGGCGGTGGCCCTCGTCCTGGAGATGGTCCCGGTCGAGGTCGCCGCGCGCGTCACCGAGATCGTGCGCATCCCGACGATCGGCATCGGCGCCGGCCCTGACTGCGACGGCCAGGTCCTCGTCTGGACCGACCTCGCGGGCATGACCGAGTGGTCGCCGCGCTTCGCCAAGCGCTTCGCCGAGATCGGCGAGGCACTGGGCCGGGCCGCGCAGGACTACGCGGCCGAGGTCAAGGGCGGGACGTTCCCGGACGCCGCGCACAGCTTCGAGAAGTAGCCCCCTCGCCCGACGGCGTCTGGCGCCCGGGTGCCCCGGTGCACCCGGGCGCGTGGCGTCGTCGGGCACAGGTCGTGAGGCGCTCGCCCTACGGGGGCGCGCCCGCGAACCACGCGACGAGTCCCGCGGCGACCGCGTCCGCGTACCGCTGACGCCCCTCGTCGCTCGTCATGACCGCCGCTTCCTCGGCGTTGCGCATCTCCCCCAGCTCGAGCAGCACCGCCGGACGCTCCGCGAGATTGAGCGTCGCGAGGTCTGCACGCCGCGAGACCCCGTCCGGGAAGAGCGGCGAGGGCGCGAAGCCCGCGGCGACCAACGCCTCGACCATGTCACCGGCCAGGGCGTCGCTCTCGGCGGCGTTCGCCTCCCGCGCCGCGGGGTCCTGCTCGACCACGGGCGGCGGGTCCGCGACGATCACGAAGAACCCCCGGACCGACCGGTCCTCCGTACCGTTGGCGTGCACCGACACCAGGACGTCGGCCCCCGCCTCCTGGGCGAACGCACCGCGCACGTCGACGCACGGGCCCACGCCCTCGTCGTCGGGCCGCGTCAGCACGACGCGAGCCCCCGACGCCTCGAGCGAGGCGGCCGTGCGTGCCGCGACGTCCCACGCGAACGCGTGCTCCGGGTAGCCGTCGTCGGTCGACGTCCCCGTCGTGTTGCACGCCTTGGTCCCGCCCCGCCCGTCCGGGACCGGAGCCCCGACCTGGCGCGGGGCGGTCGCGTTCGCGCCGTTGTGCCCCGGGTCGAGCGCGACCGTGAGGCCGGCGAGCGGGGTACCGCCTGGTGCCGTCGACGCGGCCGGTGGTCCCCCGGGCACCGCCTGGGCGGGCGGCGACGACCTGCCGGGCGGACCCGGGGTGAGCGCCGCCGTCGGGCTCGCCGACGAGCCCGACCGGGCGTCGCCGCTGCCGAACGCGAGCCACGACAACCAGCCCACCGTCAGGCCCGCCAGCAGGACCGCGAGGACCGCGACCCACCGCCCGGCCCGCCCGGTGGGAGGAGTCACCGGTCCTGCTCGCGCTCGCGCTCCTCCTCGTCCCACGCCTCGGAGCGGGCACGAGCGAGCTCGAGCGCCTTGGCCGCCGCCTCACGCGTCGGGTACGGCCCCATGCGCGACGACCACGTCGACTGCGGGCCCTTCGACACCTCGCCCGTGCGCGTGTCGAAGTAGTACTGGTCTTCGCTCGCCGGGTCACCGTCGTCGGAGAATCGTTCCTTGGTCATAGGACGATCCTGCCGTACCCACGCGCCCCCGCGCGCGACGGCGGACGCGCGCGGGGCCGATGGACGTCTCGGCGGCGCTCACCTCCGTAGACTGGCGGGATGCCCGGTTCACCCGTCCTGACCGCCCCGCGCGGACCTCTGGTCCCCGGGACGGTCTCACCGCCACGCGCCGTGCCGCGCTCGATCGCGCGGCCCGAGTACGTCGGACGGCCCGGCCCGCAGCCCTTCACGGGCGACGACGTCGTGGCCCCCGAGACGATCGAGCGGATCCGGGTCGCGAGCCGCATCGCCGCCCAGGCCCTCGCCGAGGTGGGGATGCACGTCGCCCCCGGGGTGACCACCGACGAGCTCGACCGGATCGGGCACGAGTTCCTCCTCGACCACGGCGCCTACCCGTCGACGCTCGGCTATCGCGGGTTCCCCAAGTCGTTGTGCACGTCCCTCAACGAGGTCGTGTGCCACGGGATCCCCGACTCGACCGAGATGGTCGAGGGCGACATCGTCAACGTCGACATCACCGCGTACATCGGAGGCGTCCACGGCGACAACAACGCGACCTTCGCGGTCGGCGAGATCAGCGAGGAGGCCGCGCTGCTCGTCCAGCGCACGCGCGAGTCCCTCGACCGCGCCATCAAGGCCGTGCGACCCGGGCGCGAGGTCAACGTCCTGGGCCGCGTCATCGAGAAGTACGCGCACCGCCACGGGTACGGCGTGGTGCGCGAGTACACCGGTCACGGCGTCGGGGAGGCCTTCCACTCGGGCCTCGTCATCCCGCACTACGACGCGGCCCCCGACCACGACACCATCATCGAACCAGGGATGGTCTTCACCATCGAACCCATGCTGACGCTGGGCGGCCCCGAGTGGCAGATGTGGGACGACGGGTGGACCGTAGTCACCGCGGACCGGTCACTGACCGCCCAGTTCGAGCACACCCTGGTCGTCACCGAAGACGGAGCGGAGATCCTGACCCTGCCATGAGCAAGCACTCACACCACCACCACGGCCTCGCGTTCGGGATCGACGTCGGCGGCAGCGGCATCAAGGGCGCGCCGGTCGACCTCTCGACGGGCGAGTTCGCCCAGGAGCGCCACCGCATCCCGACGCCGCAGCCCTCGACGCCCGAGGCCGTCGCCACGGTCATCGCCGAGCTCGTCGACGAGTACGACCTGCCCCACGACGTCCCCATCGGGGTCGCGTTCCCCGGGCCCATCCGCCACGGCGTGATCGGGTTCATCGCGAACCTCGACAAGTCGTGGAAGGGCGTCGACCTGCCCGCGCTCATCAAGAAGGAGACCGGGCGGCACGTCGTCGCCGTCAACGACGCCGACGCCGCCGGGATCGGCGAGGTCCGCTACGGCGCCGCGAAGGACGCGCGCGGCACCGTGCTGCTCGCGACGCTCGGCACGGGCATCGGCAGCGCGCTCGTCGTCGACGGGGTCCTCGTGCCCAACACCGAGCTGGGCCACCTCGAGATCGACGGGTTCGACGCCGAGTCCCGGGCCGCGGAGTCCGCGCGCAGCCGCGAGGACCTCTCCTGGGAGGAATGGGCCGCGCGGCTCCAGCGCTACTTCGACGTCGTCGAGATGCTGTTCTCGCCCGACCTCATCGTGGTCGGCGGCGGCATCTCCAAGCACCACGAGAACTTCCTGCCGCTGCTCGACCTCAAGGCACCGATCATCCCCGCGAAGCTGCGCAACGCGGCCGGGATCGTCGGGGCCGCGGCGCTGGCCGCCGAAGGGGCCGGGCTCACGTAGTCGTCGTCGCGCGCGGGCCGGGCTCGGCCTGGCCCGCAGCGGCGGGTCAGGCCGACCGGTCGTCCGGGCTCAGACCGCGCTGGGATGCCTGTCCTCGACCGGATGCTCGATCTGGTGGTGCGGCAGCGACGGGAAGATGTCGATCACGCCCAGCATCTCCAGGACGTCGGTCACGACGGTCGGCGGGTTGCGCAGGCTCACCTGGAGGCCTTCCTCGCTGCCGATCGTGTAGAACTGCACCAGGAACGCGATCCCGGTCGAGTCCATGAACGTCACCTTCGAGGTGTCGATCACCACGGGGACGTCGCGGTCCAGGGCGTTCGCCAAGGCCGCACTCGCCTCGCTCCGAAGGGCGACGTCGATCTCGCCCCACATGTCCACCACGCTCGTGTCGGGCTGCTCGAAGAGCGTGATCCCGCCTGTCGTCGTTGTCCTGCTCGCACTCATGACGTGAGCCCCCGCTCGTCGCGTTCTCGGCACCCGACGCCCGCAGTGCCGCCAACAGAGCAAGGGTACCCCCAACAGGCGCCCGCATGACAGCATTCTGGGGATTGCTTTACCTGCGGCGGTCATCAGGTGCATTTTAGGGCGAATCCTCCTCGTGCTCGTGGTACTTCGACCGGGTCTGCACCACCTGAGCGCGCTTTCTCGCGCGAGTGGCGCGACGCCGTCGTACGGTCGGACCACCTGCCGAGACACGACCCGAGAGGTGGTCACCATGCCCAGGCGAGACCCCGGCCCGTCCGTCAAGGACAAGGAGCTGTACGAGTCGCTGCGCGACGAGGGGAACTCGAAGGAGAAGTCGGCGCGGATCGCGAACGCGGCCGCGGCGTCGTCCCGGAGCGAGGTCGGGGCCAAGGGCGGCTCGTCGCCGGCCTACGAGGAGTGGAGCGTCGCAGAGCTGCGGCAGCGCGCCCGCGAGGTCGGCATCGAGGGCCGCTCGACCATGCGCAAGGGCGAGCTCATCTCCGCACTGCGGAACCACTGAGCGGGGCACGGGTGGACCACGAGGCCAGGCACGCCGGCTCTCCTCCCGGGTCGCGGGCCGACGAACGGGCGACCGGACGCTCGGGCGACTCGCGGGACTCGCGCGACGAGTCGCAGGACGAGCGGGCCGACCGGAACTGGGCCGAGCTCCTCCAGGAGCTGCGCGTCACGCAGATGGGCGTGCAGATCCTCACCGGCTTCCTGCTGACCCTGCCCTTCCAGCAGCGGTTCGGGGAGCTGGACACCGCGCAGCGCAACGTCTACCTGTGCCTCGTGGTGCTCTCCGTCATCGCGACCGGGCTGCTCGTGGCACCCGTGTCGCTGCACCGCATGCTGTTCCGCAAGCACCTCAAGGCGCGGCTCGTGACGTCGGCTGACCGGTTGGCGCGAGTAGGGCTCGTGGTCCTCGCCCTCGTCGTCACGGGCACGGTGCTGCTGATCTTCGACGTCGTCGTCGGGTGGACGGCCGCGGTGATCGCGGCGGTCGGCGCGCTCGTGCTGTTCACGCTGCTGTGGGTCGCGTTGCCGCTCGGGCTGATGCGGCGGGCGCGGGCGGGCGGCGAGTAGTCGGTCGCGGCGTTCAGAGCCGGTGGTCGTAGACCGCCTCGACCGCCTCGTACGCGGCCTCGCCCGGCACCAGGTTGAGCATGGTCATGCGCCCGCCGCCGCCCTCGACCGGTGCGACGAAGATCTGCCAGCCCCAGTCGGGGCCCTCCGGTGCCGCGTAGCTCCCCGTGAGCCGCACGACGCCGTCGTCGCCCACCGTCCCGTCGAAGAGCATCCACGCGGGTGACGAGTGCCACGAGTCGAGCCACACCGCCGACACCCCCTCCTCGCCCGATCCGCCGCTCAGGAGGAGGAGCCCCTCCTGAGGCGCGTCGCCGTCGGACCACGTGTAGGCGAGCGAGACGTACTCGCGCGCCGTGACCGTGACCGACGCGGTCGCGGCCGACGCGACGAACTCGTCGGTCGGGAGAAGGCGCTGCCGGTGGACGCCCTGCCACTGCCCCACGAGGGGAGCCAAGCACTCGACGATCCTCATCCCGCCAGCCTACGCAGGGGGCGGGGAGGGCGACAGGGGTGCCCGAAGGGTGAGGGCGGATGAGTCGGTCGGTACGCCGGGTTCTGTCCCCGCGCGCGGTTGCCCCCGCGCGGGTGACGGCCATCCATCTACGACGTACGTTGCCGCACGCCTCCAGCGGTCTACCCGACTGTGCTTCTCACCAGAGAATCGGGCGGGCCGCCCTCCAACACAGTCTGTCTGACCTTGCTCCAGGTGGGGTTTACCTAGCCGGACCAGTCACCTGGCCCGCTGGTGGTCTCTTACACCACCGTTTCACCCTTACCGCCCACGACCGGAGTCGTGGGAGGCGGTCTGTTCTCTGTGGCACTGTCCCGCGGGTCACCCCGGGTGGGCGTTACCCACCACCTTGCCCTGTGGAGCCCGGACGTTCCTCGGCGACGCCACGAGGGCGCCGACGCGGCCGTCTGACCGACTCATCCGCTCCCGCAGCCTACACGTCCACGCGGTAGCCCAGCGCGAGCTCGTCGCCGCTCCTGCCGCGGATGCCCCAGCTCTCGGGCGGGCTCTCCAGGATGACGACCTCGAGGTCGTCCGCCGCCAGCCCCAGGAAAGGTGCGACGTCGTCGAACATCGCGGCGATGAGCGCCCGCTTGGCCTCGCGCGATCGGCCCGTGAAGCACACGACCTCGATCACGAGGTACGCGTCGCTGCGCTGCGGCGCGACCAGGTCGCCGTCCTCCATGAGGAGGAAGCGGTGGAACCGCTTGCCCTCGGGCAGCCCCCAGGCGCCGACGACCGCCCGATGGATCGCGTCGGAGATGTCCTCGCGCTTCATCTCCCAGACCGTGCGGGTGCCGTAGATCTTGACCTGGACCATGCGGCACAACCTAGTGCCGCGGCTCGGGGCGCGCCACGGGTGACCATCGCCACGCGGGAGACGGGCCGGACGGCCGCCGCGCCCGCCCTAGAGTGGCGGTGTGCTTCTGCTCCTGCCGCCCTCCGAGGGAAAGTCCGTGCCCGACGACGGCGCTCCCCTCGACCTCGCGTCCCTCAGCTCGCCGTCGCTCACCCAGCACCGCAAGGCCGTGCTCAACGCGCTCGTCGCCGCGAGCAGGCGACGTGACGCGCTCGACGTCCTGGGGGTCGGCAGCGGGCTCGCCGACGAGGTGGCGCGCAACGTGTCGCTGGCCACGGCACCGACCGCTCCCGCCGCGGAGGTCTACAGCGGGGTGCTGTACGCCGCCGCCGGCCTGGCCGACCTGCCGCCGGCCGCGGCGGCCCGAGCCGAGGACTCGGTACGGATCGTGTCGGCGCTGTGGGGCGCGCTCTCCCCCACCGACGCCGTCCCCGCCTACCGGCTGTCGATGGGCACCAAGCTCCCGCCGCTCGGGGCGCTCGCCCCGTCGTGGCGACCGCACCTTGCCGCGGCCCTGGACGTACGGGCGACCGGTGACGTCGTGATCGACTGCCGCTCGGCGCCCTACGCGGCCGCGTGGAAGGTGCCCGCCGGGGCCGAGCACGTCGCGGTGCGCGTGCTGCGCGAGCTCGACGGCAGACGCAGCGTGGTCTCCCACAACGCCAAGCACACGCGCGGCGTCCTCACCGGACACCTCCTGGCACGCGCCGAGCCGGTGCACACGGCCGAGGAGCTGCTCAAGGCCGCGTACGAGCTGGTCGGGACCGCGCTGCTCGACGCGACGCTGCTGCCCGGGGCGCGCGGTGCGTCGACGCTGGAGCTCGTCGTCTCCTGACGCTCCCTCGAAGCCCGGCGGTCGAGAACGAGATGGAGGTCGTCTGGGACCTCCTGGCGACCACAAGGTCGTTCTCGGCACGTGGGGGCACCGGTGAGCGGCGGGCTCAGGGCTCGCTCGGGCACCCGACGACGGTCAGCTCGGTCGCCCCGTCGGCCCACAGCCGCACGATGCTCACCGACCCCGGCGGCACGCGAAAGCCCGCCCAGCGCGAGGGCGGCGCCTCGATCGCTCGCCCGACGGCGGCACGCACCTGCACAGCATGACCCACCACGACGACGGTCCGGCCGGTGCCCTGCGCGAGAAGGTCCTGCAGCCCGGCCCAGACCCGGTCGCCGACGTCGGCCATCGACTCCCCGCCCGGGGCGGCCTCGGTGCCCGAGACCAGCCACTGCTCGGGATGCCCGACCCAGCGCTCGCCGATCTGGTCGGCCGTCAGCCCCTCCCACTCCCCGAAGTGGACCTCGGCGAAGCGCTCGTCGGTGCCGACGTGCAGGCCCAGGCGGCGGCTCACCGCCCGCGCGGTCTCCTGCGCACGGACCATGGGCGACGCGACGATCTCGGTCGGCTTCGGCACGTCGGTCCAGCGGTCCCGGCCGATGCGATAGACCAGGTCGGCCGCCTGGGCAGCCTGCACCCGGCCCCGGGCGGTGAGCGACGGGCCGGGAACCGAGGAGCCCGAGTAGGCACCGGCGACCGTGAGCGGCGTCTGGCCGTGCCGGACCAGGACGACGGTCAACGGCTCGGCGCCGTCGAACCGGGCACGGGCACCCGAGGGGCGGGTGGGTGTGTCGAACGCGACGGCACTCGGGGCCGGAGCAGGGCGGCCTTCGGCGGGGCTGTCGGGGCTGTCGGACCTGCCGGCGCTGTTGGCGCCGCGGAGGCCCGTGGCGGTGTCACCCGGGGCGGCGTCACCCGGGGCACCGCCGACGGCTGTTCTCTCCTCGTCGCTGCGTGGCTCCGGGAAGTCTCGGGCGATCTCCCCGCCCGTGTCCATCGCCTCGTTGGCAAGCGCGTCGGCCGCGGAGTTGTCGGCACGAGGCACCCACTCGTAGGTGACCTGTGACGGCGGCAGCACCTGCGCCGCCTCGGCCGCGAGCCGGCGCATGTCCTCGTGCTTGATCTTCCAGCGCCCCGACATCTGCTCGACGACGAGCTTGGAGTCCATGCGGACGAGCACCCGCGCCTCGGGGTCGATCGACCGCGCGGCGTCGAGCCCCGCGACGAGCCCCGAGTACTCGGCGACGTTGTTCGACACGACGCCGAGGTATCGAGCGCGTTCGGCCAACACCGTCCCCGTCGCGGCGTCGCGCACGAGTGCGCCGTAACCCGCAGGTCCGGGGTTGCCGCGCGATCCGCCGTCGGCCTCGACGATCAACGTCCTACCCATGCCTCGTCCTCCACGTCTGCCGTCGTCCTGTCGATCCGCTCGATGTGCCCGGTCGTCCGGTCTGCCCGGTCGTCCGGTCTGCCCGGTCGTCGGGTCGGCCCGGTCGTCCGGTCTGCCCGGTCGTCGGGTCGGCCCGGTCGTCCGGTCGGCCCGGTCGTCCGGTCGGCCCGGTCGTCCGTCCCGAACGAACGTCGCCGTCCGGATCCCGTTGCGTCACACATCAAGGCCGGGGCCCGCACCGCGCGGTCCGGGCCGGGGCCCGCACCGCGCGGTCGCCTCAGTGTTCCTCGCGCGGGCTGCCGGCGTCGAACCGACGGCGTTCATGGCACTCCCTCCGGCGGCTGGGTCGCTGACCGGCTGGCTGGCTGGTCGCGGGCTGGCACCGAGCTGCTGCTGGTTGTCACTCGTGGGTGTGACCGGGCGACAACGAGCAGCACCTTGTTCAGTCGAGGGGTTCGCTGACGAGGCGGGAGCGGGCTTCGTGGATGGTCAGAGGTGGGGCGGTGGTGGTGGTCGTGGCGGTGCCGGTGATGGAGGTCCAGGTGGCGGTGCCGGTGATCTGGAAGCGCCCGTGCCAGGTCGTGGCCAAGCTGATGGTCGCGACCGCCTCTTCCTCGTACACGTGCGCGACGGTGTGACGCGGATAGGCCTGACCGGGGTCCGAGGTCGTCACCGGCGTCGTGCCGTCGTCGTAGTCCCAGGTGAAGGTGTGAGGAGTGGCCTCGATCGTGACAGGAATGCCCAGCAGCGTGGTCGTGAACGTCTGGGGCGCGGGGCTGGTGTAGGTGATCGTGTCGACGTTGACCAGGGTCCACCCGTCCGGCGGCTGGATCATCACGGGAGACGGGGCGATCGTCAGGCGCTGGAACTCGGCCTCGGCCAGGGGCGCCAGGTCCACGGCGGCCAGGCAGTCGCCAGGACTGGCCGGGTTCTGCAGCTCCCACCGGGACAGGTTGCTGATCGTGCCGTCCGGGTTGTTGACCCAGGTCTGCTTGAAGATCGGGTCCAACGCCACCTGCCCTGCCTCGCACGCCACGACCAACGCCCCCTCCCGCTCCCCTGGCCCACACGCCCCCACCCGCCCCTTGGTCGTGGGGAAGTCCTGCGTGAAACAGATCGACGCGGGCATCCGCCGAAACTCCACCGACGCCGGCGAACCATCCGCATTCCGCGGCCGATGCACCGACCCGTCGGCCGAGACGTCGATTGCCTTGACGTCGATAACGCTTCCCTTCGCTTCACCGGCTATACCGCCGCCCCGCGGAGGCGTTGGATCGGCCTCCGTATAAGCCGCCACACCAGATAACGCGATCATGGCACCGAAGACTAGGGCGTACTTCACGAGGCGCTCGTCTCTCCAACATCCATCAGGCGCCATGCCGTCCCGTCGTGGATGACCACAACTCGCAGGGTGGTCGAAGACTCTGGCTCGGCGCTTACCACATTCCCGTCCTTGGCCAGGATCTGAAGCTCCGCCTGCCGGACAGCAACATCCAGTGGGTAGGCGCCGTAGAGCGTGTCGAACTCATAGGCCTTGGACACCTCGGCCTCAACTCCCCCACCCACGAAGGTCTGGCCAGTGGACCTCAGGTCCGTAGCTGACTTCGCGAGATTCACGCAGAACTCGCATTCCTCCGGGAACGAAAGAGCGTTCCACTCCTCAAGATCGCCGGTCCCCTTGACGTACGGATACAGCTCCAGGAAGTACGTCGCCGCCGCAGCAGCCCCGACCCCATCGGTGCGGTCCATGTCAGCCGGCCGCTCAGGCTTGACCGGGCCCGTCGGCGTCGGGGTCGGAACAGGCGTCGGACTCTGCTCCCCGCTCACCACCGGTGACGGAGACTCGACCACCGGCTCCGTCGGCGCACACCCCACCAACACGCCCACGAGCACCGTGCCCACCACCAGTACCAGCGCACCCCTGCGCCGTCGTGCACTTGTACCAGAGACGGGACCGCTTCCCGGCCGCTCCCCGCCGACGACCCGTGCGGCACACCGCCTGCCCCGCCCGACCAACCCCTGCGAACCCATCCCTGCCCCCTCGGTAGGTACCCGGCACAGGGCCACACCGCCCCCTACCTCCCCAGGAACCTAACGGGTCAAACCACCCCACCGGAACCCCTCGTCCCAGGCTGTGGACAACCACCAACATCACCCGCCCATACCCGACACCCGCATCCCACGGACCAGCACCCAGCACCCAGCACCCAGCACCCAGCACCCAGCACGAGCCGAACATGCGGCTACCGCCGCACGACCATGCGGTTCGCGTCCTGATCCCCCCGAAAACCGACGCTACCCGCATGCTCGGCACCGACACACCACGGGACCCACAACAACCCGGGACCCGGGACCGGACACGCCCACCAGCACGAGCCGATCGCCGAGTGTGCAGTTCGGGTCGTTCATACCCCCGTCCCAACCGCCCGAACTGCACAGTCGACGCCTTGACGACTCGACGGCACCCCGCAGACACCGCACACCACCCATCGACCCACCGCCCGCGCAGCACCAGGACCCCTGGAACGGGAAACCCCGACCACGACCTTCCGCCGCCTCGACCACAACCTTGAGGCCGCCAACCGCCCCGAAACGACCTCAACCTCGTTCTCGGCAGCGACCCCGCCCCGCCCCCCCGCGGGCCCCCCCCCCCCGCCCCCGGGCCCCCCCCCCGGATGCCCCCGCCCCGGCCCGGGCCCCGCGACAGGGGGGAACGTCCATGGGC
>NZ_JBHUAD010000070.1:0-17298 GCF_042789955.1 Oerskovia sp. NPDC056781 | reverse complement strand
GCGCGCTCCGCCGTCGGGCCCCGGTCCGTGCGGCTCAGAGAGCCGAGTGGTCCCCGATCCGGTGGTAGGACCGGTCGTGGTAGACGAGCGGCGTCGCGTCGCTGCGCGTCCCCGACGCGAGCGCACGCAGCGAGACCAGGTAGCTGTCGCCCACGGGCGTGCGCTGGATGATGCGCCCGCGCACCCAGGACAGCGCGCCGTCGATCACGGGCTCCCCGGAGTCGAGCGGTGACCACCCGCCGGCTGCGAAGCGGTCGATCCCGCTCGTCGCGAAGCGCGCCGACACGTCGTCCTGGTCGGCGCTGAGGAAGTTGACCGTGACCGTGCGGGCCGCGGAGATCGCGGGCCACGACGACGAGGTCGACGCGAGCGAGAACGCGAGCAGCGGCGGCGCGGCCGAGACCGAGATGACCGACGTCGCCGTGAAGCCCACCGGGCGGCCCTCGTGCTCGAGCGCGACGACCGCCACGCCCGCGGGGTGCTGCCGGAACACGGCCTTGTAGGCGTCGGCGCTGAGCTGCGGCTCGTCCTGCTCGTGGAGCAGGGCCTCGAGCCCGGCGAGGCCCGCGACGTCGGAGCGGGTCGTGGGTTCGGCGGTCATCGGGTCACCTCGGCGAGCTCGGGAGCGGTCCGGTGGGTGGGGACGTCCTGCCCGACGGCGGCGCTCACCGCCCGGAGCAACGGGCCTCCCGCACGGTCGAGCCAGGCGTCGACGGTGCTCGCGAGCTCGGCCTCGCCGAGCTGGGAGTCCAGGAGGGTGAGCGTGCGTGCGGGGACCGTCGCGCCGAGCTCCACGAGGAGCGGGCGCAGGTGCACCTCGCCCGCGAGAGCGTGCGCGGGGTTGCCCGACACCACGACCGGGACGGCCACGACCCCGGCCAGGCCGTCGGGGCCGTAGAGGTCGAGGAACGCCTTGAGCAGCCCGGTGTACGAGCCCTTGTAGACGGGCGTCGCGACGACCAGTACGGCGGCGCTCGCGGCGATGTCCCGCGCGGTGTCGGCGCGCGGGTGCTCGGGGGCGAGGATCTCGGTGGCGATCTCGGCGAGGTCGATCGTGGCCGGTGACGGCCCTGTCCGGGAGGGCCCGGTCTGCGGGGCCCCGGCTGGGTCGACCGGGTCGGCCGGGTCGGCCGGGGCGAGGCCCAGGTGGTCGGCGACTCGGGCTGCGACCGTCCGGGCGGCGGTCAAGGTCCGTGAACCGGGCCGCGGGTTGCCGACCAGGGTCACCACGGCCGGTCGCGGGTCGTCGGTCTGCGTCGGGCGGGGTGCTTCGGGGTGCTGGGTCATCGCTTCCTCACTGTCGTCGTGCTGCACGCTTGCCGCGTCGTGCCGGCGCGGCCAGGTCATCTCCCGGAGCACCCCGTCGTGAAGGGGTTGCTGACCAGCGAGCCGGGGCTTCGCGCTGGTGCTCGTGACCTCTGGGTAGGGGTATAGCCCCGGCGGGGGGAATCTGCACCGATCAGGTCGAGAATTCTCAGAGGGTGGACGGAGGTTTCCTGCACCGGACCCTCGAACTGTTGCCTCGAGCAAGGGCGGCGTCCCAGGTCATGAGCCTGGCGTCTCCCAGAGTGGGACGGGAGTACGGCGATGTTTACGAGTACGTAACCTGGTGCGGTTCAAAGCCCGCCCTGCCGAGGAGCACTCCATGGATAGTCGTCTGCAGTCCGTCTTCGACGAGGTCCTCGCCCGCAACCCTGGTGAGGTCGAGTTCCACCAGGCGGTTCGCGAGGTCTTCGACTCGCTCGGGCCGGTGCTCCAGAAGAACCCCCAGTACGTCGACGCCGCCGTGCTCGAGCGCATCTGCGAGCCCGAGCGTCAGATCATCTTCCGCGTGCCGTGGGTCGACGACCGGAACCACGTCCAGATCAACCGTGGCTTCCGCGTCGAGTTCAACTCGGCCCTCGGCCCGTTCAAGGGCGGCCTCCGCTTCCACCCCTCGGTGTACCTCGGGATCGTCAAGTTCCTCGGGTTCGAGCAGATCTTCAAGAACTCGCTCACCGGCATGCCCATCGGCGGCGGCAAGGGCGGCTCGGACTTCGACCCGCGCGGCAAGTCCGACGGCGAGGTCATGCGCTTCTGCCAGTCGTTCATGACCGAGCTCTACCGCCACATCGGCGAGTACACGGACGTCCCCGCGGGCGACATCGGCGTGGGCGGCCGCGAGATCGGCTACCTGTTCGGCCAGTACAAGCGCATCACCAACCGCTACGAGTCCGGCGTGCTCACGGGCAAGGGCATCAGCTGGGGCGGATCCCTCGTGCGTACCGAGGCCACGGGCTACGGCACGGTGTTCTTCGCCGACCACATGCTGCGCACCAAGGGCCAGACCTTCGACGGCCAGCGCGTCGTCGTCTCCGGCTCGGGGAACGTCGCGACCTACGCGATCCAGAAGGCCCAGCAGCTCGGTGCGAACGTGGTGTCCTTCTCCGACTCCTCGGGCTACGTGGTCGACGAGGCCGGCGTGGACGTCGACCTGCTCCGCCAGATCAAGGAGGTCGAGCGCGGGCGCGTGGCCGACTACGTCGAGCGCCGCCCCGGCGCGCGCCTCGTGACGGGCGGCAGCATCTGGGACGTCCCCGCGACGGTCGCGCTGCCGTGCGCCACCCAGAACGAGCTGAGCGAGCAGGACGCGAAGCAGCTCGTCGCGAACGGCGTCGTCGCGGTCGCGGAGGGCGCCAACATGCCCACGACCCCGGGCGCGGTCTCGCTCCTGCAGGACGCCGGCGTGCTCTTCGCCCCGGGCAAGGCGGCGAACGCGGGCGGCGTCGCGACCTCGGCCCTCGAGATGCAGCAGAACGCCTCGCGGGACGCGTGGACGTTCGAGTACACGGAGGAGCGCCTCGCGCACATCATGGAGGGCATCCACTCGCGCTGCGAGGAGACCGCCGACGAGTACGGCGCGCCCGGCAACTACGTCCTGGGCGCGAACATCGCGGGCTTCACCAAGGTCGCCGACGCGATGATCTCGCTGGGCGTCATCTGACGCACCCGCAGGGCCTCCGGGCCCGGCGGACCGACGGGAGCGGTGCGCTCCGTGCGCCTCGCGGCGCGCGGAGGGCGCGGCTCCCGTCGTCGTCCCGGGGGTTCTGTCCCGTCCGGACGTCCGGACGCCCGGACGGATGGGACGCTCGAGGCGCCCGTGACGGCGTCGGGTCTACGCTGACCGCTGACACGGGTGCGCTGCGGCGTGCCGACCCCGACCCAAGGAGCATCCCCACATGGCACGCGAGGTCGCCCTCGAGATCGCAGTCCAGGACACCGACGGCGTGCGGATCGCCGCGCAGATCGGCGCACGCCGCGTCGAGCTGTGCGCGGCGCTCGGGGCGACGGGTGGGCTGACGCCGAGCGTGGGGCTCGTCGAGGCCGCGGTCGCGGCTGCGGCCGAGGTGGCGGGGGACGGCGTGCCCGTCGAGGTGCACCCCCTGGTCCGGCCGCGCGCGGGCGGGTTCGTGTTCAGCGCGGCAGAGCTCGACGTACAGGTGCGCGACGTCCGCGCGGCCGTGGCAGCGGGGGCGTCCGGGGTCGTGATCGGCGCCCTCACGGCCGACGGTCTGGTCGACGCGGACGTGGTGCGTGCTCTCGTCGCGGCCGCGAGCGGGCGTGACGTGACGTTCCACCGGGCGATCGACGTGGTCGAGGACGTCACGGCGGCGCTCGACCTCCTCGCGGACCTGGGCGTCACGCGTGTCCTCACCTCGGGCGGCGCCCCGAGCAGCATCGACGGTGTCGACCGGCTGCGGGAGATGGCACGTCACTGCGCGGGGCGCGTGCAGGTCCAGGCGGGCGGGGGAGTGCGCCCGCAGGACGTCGGGGCGCTCGTGGCCGCCGGGGTGGACGCGGTCCACCTCTCGGCCAAGCGCACGCTGTCCGACGACGGCGGCCCCGGTGGCGGGGGCGGGTCCGGCTACGAGGTCACGGACCTGGACGTCGCGCGCGCGGCGCGGGAAGCGGTCGACGAGGCGCTCGCGAGCCTCTAGGAGGCTTCCGGAAGGTCGTGGTCGGATCGTTCCCACGGCGGGCACGTGACGCACGAGCGTGCCCGCCGGGCCGATTCGTTGTGCACTGCGCACCGCTCGCTGGGCTCGCGGCACGACCGGAATCGGCAGGATCTAGCGGTTCTTGGCGCGGCATCGAACGGTCAGATTTCATTTAGGTAACTTTCCTGTTGTATTGGTCGGAAGCCTGCTCGGGATTCGTTAGTGTTCCTGCCACGAGCTCGCACGGTGGCGAGCGGCCGATCAGCGTGACGACGCGTTGACGACTCGAGAGGACCGATGATGATTCGAAGCGTGGCGCGCAAGCGCCTGCTCACGACGGTTGCCCTGGTGACCGGCGTGACGATGTTCGCAGCCGGCTGCTCCAGCTCTGGTGGTGAGAAGACCGAGGGGGGCGGCGACGCGGGTCGTGTCCTGAACGTGTGGGCCGGTTCGCAGACCCCCGTGGTCGCGAACTTCAACCCCTACTCGCCCAACCCGCTGCACGCGGCGAACGGCGCGATCTACGAGCCGCTCTTCTACTACAACAAGGCACAGGCCGGTGCTCCCGAGCCTCGTCTGGGCGAGTCGTTCGAGTGGTCCGAGGACGGCCTCGAGCTGACCGTCAAGATCCGCGAGGGCGTCAAGTGGACCGACGGCGAGGACTTCACGGTCGACGACGTCATCTACTCGCACACCAACGCGGCCACCAAGCGTGACTTCATCGTCTCGGTCGAGAAGGTCGACGACACGAGCGTCAAGTGGACGTTCAACTCGCCGCAGTTCACGTCCGAGGTCCAGCTCCTCGGCACCGCCCTGGTCGTCCCCGAGCACATCTTCTCCAAGATGGCCGACATCGTCTCCGACCCGAACGCGAACCCGGTCGGCACGGGCCCCTACAAGGCGGACGCCGTGACCGAGGCCGGCTACACGGTCGTCGCGAACGAGGACTACTGGGCCGGCGCGCCCAAGGTCAAGAAGGTCCGCTACCTCGGCATCGACAAGAACGGAAGCGCCGAGGACCTGCTCACCACGGGCAAGGTCGACTGGGCCGGCATGTTCGTCCCTGACCCCGAGCGGATCACGGGCGACGGTCGCCTGACGATGCTCAACACGCCGCAGGACCCCACGACGCTCTACACCTGCTCGACCGTCGCGCTCGGCTGCACGGGCATCCAGACCGACGCCGCCGTGCGCCAGGCGCTCGACCTCGCGATCGACCGCGGCGAGATCAACGAGAAGGCCTTCGCGGGGCAGGCCGCCGTCGCCTCGCCGACGTTCGCGCTGCTCGGCCGTGACGACCGGTGGATCTCCCCGGACGTCGCGAAGGAGAGCCCGCAGACGGCCGACGCAGCCGCCGCGGCTGCCGTCCTCGAAGGTGCCGGCTACACCAAGGGTGCAGACGGCATCTACGAGAAGGACGGCAAGAAGGTCGCGATGACCCTCGTCACGGTCGACGGCTGGACCGACTACAACGCGGTCGGTGACCTGGTTGCTGCACAGGCAGCCAAGGCCGGCATGCAGGTCACGCACAACAAGGTGTCGCAGCAGGAGATGTCCGACGCGCGCGTCGCGGGCACCTACGAGCTCATGGTCGGTGGCATCACCGGTCCGTCCCTCGACGACCCGTTCTCGATCTACCGCCAGTGGATGTCGACCGAGTACACGGGCCCCGTGGGTGAGGTCCTCGAGTCGGGTCGCTTCAACTACGTGCGCTACTCCAACCCTGTCGTCGACGCCGCCGTCACCGCAGCTGCCGCGACGAACGACGAAGACGCCAAGAAGGAGCAGTACGCGGTCATCCAGAAGGAGATCACCCGCGACCTCCCGTACATCCCGATCGTCGTGAACGCGACCCAGACCTTCGTCGACACGAAGGACTTCACGGGCTGGCCCACCGATGACGACCTGTACGCCTTCCCGCCGTCATGGAGCACGGTCTCGCTCGGCATCGTGCTCTCCAAGCTCGAGCCGAAGAACTGATGTCTGACCGCCGAAGAGGAGTGTCGAGCAGCAAGGGATATGCATCATGAGGTTCTACGTCCGTCGGTTCACGTTCTACGGGCTGACTCTGTGGGCGGCTGTGTCCCTGAACTTCCTGCTCCCCAAGCTCATGCCGGGGGATCCCAAGCAGATCTTCATCGACAAGTTCGTCCGCAAGGGCGGCGAGCTGACTCCCGCGATGCAGAACAGCATCGACCTCCTCTTCGGCGGTGACGACAACGCCACGCTGTGGGACCAGTACCTCGCATACTGGGGCAAGGTACTCTCCGGCGACCTCGGCATCTCGATCACCTACTACCCCGAGCCCGTCGTCGAACTGATCGGCAACGCGTTGCCGTGGACGGTGGGCCTCGTGGGCCTCGCAGCAGTCCTCTCCTTCCTCCTGGGCATCGGTGGTGGGGCATGGGTCGGCTGGAAGCGAGGGACCTGGGTCGACCACATCATCCCGGCCTCCACGCTCCTTCAGTCCGTACCGTACTTCTGGATCGCGCTCATCCTGGTCTCGATCTTCTCCGTGAATCTCGGGTGGTTCCCGATCATCGGTGGCTACGACATCTTCGGATACGACAACGGGCCTGAATGGTCCTGGTCGTTCGTCGGCAGTGTCGTCTACCACGGATTCCTCCCGGCACTGACGATCGTGCTCTCGTCGATCGGCGGGTGGCTCCTCGGGATGCGCAACATGATGGTCTCGACCCTGTCGGAGGACTACGTCACCACGGCCGAGGCCAAGGGGCTGCGCCCCTTCCGGGTCGCGACGACCTACGCGACCCGCAACGCGGTCCTGCCGTCGATCGCCGGGTTCAGCATCTCTCTCGGCTTCGTCGTCGCCGGCTCGGTCGTCATGGAGCAGGTCTTCAGCTACCCGGGTATCGGCAAGCTGCTCTTCACCGCCGTCCAGGGGAACGACTTCGCCCTGATGCAGGGGGCGTTCCTGGTCATCACCGTGACGGTGCTCGCCGCGAACTTCTTCATGGACATGATCTACGGCTTCATCGACCCGAGGACGCGCAACAATGGCTGACGACATCCGTGAGGCAGAGACCGTGAACGCCGCCGCCGATGCCGCGCCGGCAGACTCGGTGGTGGTGGACGGCCTGCCCCCCGTGAAGGACACACCCGGAATCGTTCCCGACATTCCGATCGCATCGCCCGCTGCGTTGGCAGCAGGACGTCTCGGCCAGCAGGTGGTCGCCCCGAAGCGCGGAGTCCGCGCCATGCTGCCGAGCCGCTCAGGCAAGCTCGTCGCCGGCTTGGTGCTCGTCATCGGGATCATCGCGTTCTCTGTCATCGCTCCGTTCTTCACCCAGAACCCCCGATCCACCGAGAACAAGCAGTACCTCCCTCCGAGCTCCGAGCACTGGCTCGGCACGAACCATCTGGGCAGCGACATCTTTGCGCAGCTCGCACATGGTGGCGGGGGGTCGCTCATGGTCGGTCTCCTGGCCGGTGCGATCGCCCTCGTCCTCTCCCTCTTCTTCGGGATCGTCGCCGGCTACGTGGGTGGGTGGACCAACGAGATCCTCTCGTTCATCACCAACGTCATGCTGGTGATCCCGGGCCTCCCGCTCGTGATCGTGATCTCTGCCTACCTCGCGACACGTTCGCTGTGGATCGTCGCACTGATCCTCGGCATCACCGGATGGGCGGGGGCAGCGATCGTGCTGCGCTCTCAGGCCAAGTCGCTGCGCAGTCGCGACTACGTCTCTGCTGCGAAGGTGGCCGGGGAACGGGCTCACCGGGTCATCCTCGTGGAGATCCTGCCGAACCTCCTCCCCCTCCTGGCCGCGAACTTCCTCGGCGCCGTGCTCCTGGCAATCCTCGGCGAGGCCGGGCTGTCCTACCTCGGGCTCGGCCCCTCGGGCTCGATCACGTGGGGCACCATCCTCAACGAGGCGAGCGCGAACGGTGCGCTCGCCCGGCAGATGTGGTGGTGGTTCGTTCCTCCAGGGCTCATGATCGCGCTGTTCGGCTGTGGGCTCGCGCTCATCAACTTCAGCATCGACGAGATCATCAACCCGAAGCTGCGCCAGGCGCCGGATGCGGTCAAGCGTGTCCGCGAGGCACGAAAGAACCAGTCGAAGATCGGTTCCGCCCGGCAGGCGACCAGCACGGCTTCCCCGGCGGACGCCGCACACCGAGACGACGAGAAGGTCCAGGCATGAGCACGTCGACCCTTTCTTCCAAGCCGGCAGGCGACGCGGGAGCCGCGCCGGGCGCCGAACCCGTCCTGACGGCGCACAACATCTCGATCGAGTACCAGGTCACGCCCGTCGTCCGAGCCGTCAAGGACGTCTCGCTGACGCTCCATCGCGGCGAGATCCTCGGACTGGCCGGTGAGTCAGGATGTGGCAAGACGACCCTGGCGTACGGCCTCAACCAGCTCCTCAAGCCGCCCGCGTTCCGCACCAGCGGTCAGATCGTCCTGCACGACAAGGACGGCCAGGACATCGACGTGGCCGCACTCTCGGGCGACTCACTCCGGGCGTTCCGCTGGGACAAGGTGTCCATGGTCTTCCAGGGGGCGATGAACGCCCTCAACCCGGTCATCAGCATCAAGGCGCAGCTGTTCGACGTGTTCGACACGCACCGCCCTGGGATGTCCAAGAAGGACAAGCTCGCACGCAGCCGCGAGCTCCTCGAGCTCGTCGGTGTGGACCCGAACCGCCTGAACAGCTACGCCCACGAGCTCTCCGGCGGCATGCGTCAGCGCGTCATGATCGCGATGGCGCTGGCGCTGAACCCTCAGGTCATGATCATGGACGAGCCCACGACGGCCCTCGACGTGGTCGTCCAACGCGGGATCCTCCGCGAGATCATGCGACTGCGCGAGCAGTTCGGCTTCGCGGTCGTGTTCATCACGCACGACCTGCCGATGCTCCTGGAGATCAGCGACCGCATCGCAGTCATGTTCCAGGGCGAGATCGTCGAGCTGAACTCGGCGGCGGCGATCTACGAGGCGCCAGCGCACGAGTACACGCGCAAGCTGCTCGCGTCGTTCCCCAGCCTGACGGGTGAGCGAGGAGCCTTCGTCCGGTCCGGCGAGGACACCGAAGACAACCCGGGAGAGGTGGCCTGATGGGCACGCTCGAGGTTCGTAACCTCACCAAGGACTTCGTGATCCGCAACGGGTTCAAGAAGACCAGGCTGCGCGCGGTGAACGACGTCTCGTTCACCCTTGAGCCGGGCAAGACGATCGCGATCGTCGGGGAGTCCGGATCGGGCAAGTCGACGATCGCGCGCATGATCGCCAAGCTCGAGACGCCGTCGTCCGGCGACCTCCTGCTCGACGGTACGCCCAGTGCGCTGCGTGGTCGTGCCCTGGCAAAGTACCGCCACGACGTCCAGATGGTCTTCCAGGACCCGTTCGCGTCGCTCAACCCGTTCCACTCGGTCCGTCACCACCTCGAGCGTCCACTGCGGATCCATCGCGTCGCCAGGTCGCAGAAGGACGTGGACGCGGCCGTCGAGGAACTCCTCACACGCGTCAACCTGACACCTGCGGCGATCTTCGCCGAGAAGCGCCCGCACGAGATGTCGGGCGGTCAGCGGCAGCGCGTCGCGATCGCCCGTGCGCTCGCTCCGGGAGCCCGGTTCCTCATCGCGGACGAGCCGGTCTCGATGCTCGACGTCTCGATCCGCCTCGGTGTCCTCAACCTGCTCGCGCGTCTGCAGCGTGAGGAGAACCTCGGGGTTCTGTACATCACGCACGACCTCGCGACGGCACGTCACTTCTCCGACGAGATCATCGTGATGTTCCGTGGCAACATCGTGGAGCGGGGTCCGGCGGACGACGTCATCCTGAACCCGCAGCACGAGTACACCAAGCTCCTCCTGTCGGCCGCACCTGATCCCCGGAACCAGGGCAAGCTGCGCGACGAGGTGCGCAACGAGCTCGCATCGACGGCGACCGCCTCGGGGGAGGCCGCCGCGGTGCGTGACCGCTTCGGTACGGCCGGCCTCTAGGACGGCCTCGCCGGGCGGTGTCGGCGCGAGCAGGCGACCGACGCACGAGTGACGGCTCCGGGCCACGGCCTGGGGCCGTCAGTCGTGTGCCGGGGCGCGAGACGGCGTGAGGAGCTGCCGCGCCGCCCGGCGACGCCGGACACCCCCTAGAGTCGGGGACGTGCCCACCCGGAACCTGCGCGTCGCGCCCGTCGCTCCCACCCTGCCGACGGTCGATCCCGTCCTGACCGCGCTCGCCGCCCTGCGCGCGGAGATGGAGATCCCCGCAGAGTTCCCGTCGGACGTCGTCGAGGAGGCCTCCGCGGCAGCACGGCTCGACGTCTCGACCGGGCGCGAGGACCTGCGTGACGTCCCGTTCGTGACGATCGACCCGCCCGGCTCCATGGACCTCGACCAGGCGGTCCACCTGGAGCGCCTCCCGGACGGCTACCGCGTCCGGTACGCGATCGCCGATCTCGCTGCCTTCGTGACCCCGGGCGGAGCGCTCGACGCGGAGGTGAACGAGCGGGGGATGACGCTCTACGGCCCCGACGAGCGCACGCCGCTGCACCCTGCGGTGCTTTCCGAGGCCGCTGCGAGCCTCCTGCCGGACGCGGACCGGGCCGCCGCCGTCTGGCACGTGACGCTCGACGAACGTGGCGAGATCGCAGACGCCCGAGTCGAGCGGGCGCTCGTACGCAGCACGGCGCGGCTGACCTACGAGGAGGTCCAGACGCGGCTCGACGCCGGGGACGCGGGGCAGATGCTCGACCTGCTGCGTGAGATCGGCCTGCTGCGCGAGGCGCGCGAGCGTGAGCGCGGCGGGGTGTCCCTCAACGTGCCCGAGCAGGACGTCGTGGCGCACGAGGACGGGTCCTTCGGGCTCGCGTTCCGCTCGACCCTCCCGGTCGAGGGCTGGAACGCGCAGGTGTCCCTGCTGACCGGCATCGCGGCGGCCCGGATCATGCGGTCGGGCGGGGTGGGGATCTTCCGGACGCTCCCTGCGGCGGACCCGCGGGACCTGGAGCGCCTGCGCCGGACGGCCGGGGCCCTCGGCATCGACTGGCCCCGGGACCTGACCTATGGCGAGCTGCTCGCGACCCTCGACTCGGCGAGCTCGCGGCACGCGGCCTTCCTCAACGAGGCGACGTCGCTGTTCCGCGGGGCGTCGTACGCCCCGTTCGGCGGCACGGGGCAGCCTGCCGAGGTGCCCGACGACGTCGCGCACGCCGCGATCGCGGCGGAGTACGCGCACGTGACCGCACCGCTGCGCCGCCTGGTCGACCGCTACGGGACCGAGATCTGCCTCGCGCTGTGCGCCGGCGAGGACGTGCCGGTCTGGGTGCGTGACGCCCTGCCAGGGCTGCCGCGCACCATGGCGCGAACCGGTCAGCGCGCTGGTTCGTACGAGCGGGCGAGCGTCGACATCGTGGAGGCGGCGTTGCTCACGGGGCGGGTCGGTGACGTGTTCGACGCCGTGGTCGTCGACGTCGAGAACGACGAGGAGCGACGTCGGCGGGCGGCCAAGCGGGCCGCGAGGACGACGGCCGCCGCGCCGATGCCAGATGCGCACGTCGCGGTCCGCGGCCAGGTCGTGATCGTCGAGCCTGCGGTCCGTGCGAGCGTCGAGGGCATCGGCCTGCCGCTGGGCGACCCGGTCCGGGTCCGGCTGCGCGAGGCGTCGATCGAGCGTCGGAGGGTCGACTTCGAGATCGCCTGAGGGCCCGCGTGCCGAGTGCGTGAGTCGGCTGCGAACAGCCCGGAGAGTCGCAGCGGAGTCACGCACCCGGCGACGAGCACGGGAGGA
Source organism: Oerskovia sp. NPDC056781 (assembly GCF_042789955.1). Taxonomy (NCBI): domain Bacteria; kingdom Bacillati; phylum Actinomycetota; class Actinomycetes; order Micrococcales; family Cellulomonadaceae; genus Oerskovia; species Oerskovia sp. NPDC056781. Next base: position 5,568 of record NZ_JBHUAD010000070.1, on the reverse strand, counting down.
TGGACCCATGCCTCCTCGTCGCCGCACCGACCCGGCCGTCGGCCGCACCGCTCTCGCCGCCTGGCAGGACGGAGCCGCCGGACGCCCCGAGGTCACGACCGCCGTCCGCTTCACGCTCGAGGAGCTGGCCGAGGTCGCACCCGGCCACGCGGTCGAGGTCAGGGTGCCGCCGTACGGCGCGGTCCAGGCGGTCGAGGGCCCGCGGCACACGCGCGGGACCCCGCCCAACGTCGTCGAGACCGACCCCGAGACGTGGCTCGGTCTGGTCACCGGTGCGGTCGAGTGGTCGGAGGCCGTCGCGGACGGGCGCATCAGCGCCTCGGGGGAGCGCTCGGACATCTCGTCGTTGCTGCCGTTGCAGGCCGCGCGCCGTCGCGACCGGTAGGGTCCGCGCGTGAGGACGCGCTGGCGCGTCCGCTTCGTCGGGCGTACTCGTCGCCTTCGGCGGGCGGTCCTGTCGCCCTCGGCGCGCACCGTGGCCCGGCCACGCGTCGCTCCTGCCCGACGGCAGGATGTGCCCTTCGAGGTTCACGGTGTCTGCATCGTGAGATAGCGTGCGAGGCGAACGGGCGACGGTGCCCGTCGACCGGACCGCGCACGACGACGTCGCGCACCCCGGCCGGAGGGTGCCGTCCGCCTGGGGGACGTGGGCGTTCGACCGGTGGAGACCGGGCGGACACCACGTGTTCATCAGCCTGCTGTTGGATTCCAGAGCCTGCACCCGCGCCACCCGCGCCGAGGCGGGCGTGCCGGGAACCCGGCCACGACACGAAGGAGTCAGCGTGATCGGTAGTCACCATCAGTCCCGACGCAGGAGAGGTGTGGTCGCGGCCACCCTGTCGGCGTCGCTCGTCGCCACGGCGGCGCTCAGCACGGTCGCCGCGGGGTCGGCATCTGCTGCGGTCGACGGCTCGTCCGTCGTCATCAACGAGGCGTACCTCAACGGCGGGAGCGCCAACGCGCCCTACCTCAACAAGTTCGTCGAGCTCTACAACCCCACGGCCGCGGACATCGACCTCACGGGCTGGTCGGTCCAGTACCGGTCCGCGACGGGCACGGGCGCCTCGAACGGCGTCGTCCCGCTCACGGGGAAGATCAAGGCAGGCGGCTACTACCTCGTGCAGGGGGCCTCGAACGGCGCCAACGGCGCTGCTCTCCCGACGCCCGACGCGACGGGGACCATCGCGCCTCAGGGGCAGAACGGGACGCTCGCGCTGGTCAGGTCGGCCTCGGCGATCACGATCACGCCCGGCTCGGTCGTCGCCAACCCGCAGGTCGTGGACCTCCTCGGCTACGGCACGTCCAACACGTTCGAGACCGCGGCGGCTCCCGCGGGAACGGCCAACACCGTGCCCAGCTCGCTCAACCGCACGGCCGGCGTGGACACGGACGACAACTCCGTGGACTTCGCGGTCAGCACCACCGTGACGCCGCAGAACAGCGGTGGCGGCTCGGGCCCCGGCCCGGACCCCGAGCCCGGCACGGCCAGGACCATCGCCGAGATCCAGGGCACGGGCGACGCGAGCCCCTTCGTGGGCCAGACCGTCACGACGCGCGGCGTCGTGACCGCCACCTACCCCTCGGGAGGCTTCGACGGCCTCTACATCCAGACCGCCGGTTCGGGCGGCGACCTGGACCTCGCGACGCACACCGCGTCGGACGGACTGTTCGTGTACTCGAAGGCCGCGGCGACGGCGCTGCAGGTCGGACAGCACGTCGAGGTCACGGGGGTCGTCTCGGAGTACTTCGGGCTGACGCAGGTCACGCCCTCGGCGACCGGCTGGAAGGTCCTCACGGACCCGGCCGAGGTCGTCAAGCCTGCGAACGTCGCGTTCCCCGCGACGGCCGCGGACCGCGAGAAGCTCGAGGGCATGCTCGTCCAGCCCGCCGGTGACTACGTCGTCGCCGACAACTACGACACGAACTACTACGGGTCGGTCGTCCTGGCGAGCGGCACCGAGCCGTTGCGGCAGCCCACGTCGGTCGGTCGCCCGGGCAGCGCGGAGGCCGCAGCCGCGGTCGCCGACGCGAACGCCCGCCGCGTCACCCTCGACGACGGTGCGACGACGAACTTCAATAACGCGGCGAACAAGGCCAAGCCGCTGCCGTACCTGACCGGCGGCGCGCCGGTGCGCGTCGGCGCGCTCGCGACCTTCACGACGCCGGTGATCCTCGACTACCGCTTCGACGGCTGGAACTTCCAGCCCGTCACGGAGCTGACCCCGGCCAACGCGGCCGCGGTCCAGCCCGCGACGTTCGCGAACACGCGCACCGACGCCCCGGAGTCCGTGGGCGGCGACGTGACCGTGGCGGCGTTCAACGTCCTGAACTACTTCACGACGACGGGCGACCAGGTCAGCGGGTGCCAGTTCTTCACCGACCGTGAGGGCAACCCGATCACGGTCCGGACGGGCTGCGACGCCCGCGGTGCCGCGAACGCGGCGAACCTGCAGCGCCAGGAGACCAAGATCGTCGCGGCGCTCAACGCGCTCGACGCGGACGTCGTCGCGATCCAGGAGATCGAGAACTCGAAGGTGTTCGGCAAGAACCGCGACGCGGCGCTCTCGACGCTCACGGACCGGCTCAACGCAGCGGCCGGGGCAGGGACCTGGGCCTTCGTACCGTCCCCGGCCACGCTGCCCGCGTCGGAGGACGTCATCCGGACGGCGTTCATCTACCGCCCGGCAGCCGTCGAGACCGTCGGGGCCTCGGTCATCCACGACGTCGCGGCCTTCGACAACGCGCGTGAGCCGCTCGCCCAGACCTTCCGGGTCGCCGGGGGAGAGGCCTCGACGGACTTCGTCGTCATCGCGAACCACTTCAAGTCCAAGGGCTCCGGCTCGGGGGCGGACGCCGACCAGGGTGACGGACAGGGCGCCTCGAACGCCTCGCGCGTCAAGCAGGCCACGGCGCTCGCCACGTTCGCCGACCAGGTCTCGACGACCGCGGGCACCGACAAGGTGCTGCTCGCGGGCGACTTCAACTCCTACGCCCAGGAGGACCCGATCAAGGTCCTCACGGACGCGGGCTACGTCGACCTCGGCCCCACCACGGGCAAGGAGACGTACCTGTTCGACGGTCTCGTCGGCTCGCTCGACCACGTGCTCGCGTCGCCCGGAGCGGCTGCTGCCGTCACGGACGTCGACATCTGGAACATCAACTCGGTCGAGCCCATCGCGAACGAGTACAGCCGTTTCAACTACAACGTCTCGAACCTGTACGACACCACGGCGTTCCGCTCGTCCGACCACGACCCGATCGTCGTCGGCCTCGAGCTGGGCGGCGAGGAGCCGGGCGGGGTCAAGGAGCTCGACCTGCTCGCGATCAACGACTTCCACGGTCGGATCGACGCGAACACGGTCGCGTTCGCCGGGACCGTCGAGCAGCTGCGGGCGACCAACCCGACGGGCACGGCGTTCCTCTCGGTCGGTGACAACATCGGCGCGTCGCTCTTCGCGTCGGCGCTCCAGGACGACAAGCCCACGCTCGACGTGCTCAACGCCCTGGACCTGTCCGCCTCGGCGGTGGGCAACCACGAGTTCGACAAGGGCTTCGCGGACCTGACCGGTCGTGTGACCGACCAGGCGGACTTCGCCTACCTGGGGGCCAACGTCTACACCAAGGGCACCACGAACCCGGTCCTGCCGGAGTACGCGGTGATCGACGTCGACGGCGTCAAGGTCGGCGTGATCGGCGCCGTGACCGAGGAGACCCCGACGCTCGTGACCCCTGCCGGGGTCGCGGACCTCGACTTCGGCGACCCCGTCGAGGCCGTGAACCGTGTCGCCGCGCAGCTGCGCGACGGCGACGCGGCGAACGGTGAGGCCGACCTGCTGGTCGCGCTCTACCACGAGGGTGCGAGCGCGGGCACGCCCGACGGCTCGACGCTCGAGCAGGAGCTCGCCCACCAGGGTGCGTTCGAGCAGATCGTCAACGACACGGACGCCCGCGTCTCGGCGATCTTCACGGGCCACACCCACAAGCAGTACGCGTGGGAGGCTCCGATCCCCGGGACCGACCGGACTCGTCCGGTCCTGCAGACCGGCAGCTACGGCGAGAACATCGGGCACGTGAGCCTGACGTTCGACACCGCGACCGACCTGGTCACCGACTACTCGGTCGAGAACGTCAAGCGCACCACGACGCCCGCCCCGGAGCTCGTCGCGGCGTACCCGCGCGTGGCCGAGGTCAAGACGATCGTGGACGCCGCGCTCGCGCAGGCCGAGGTCATCGGCGCCCAGCCGGTCGGCTCGGTCACGGCGGACATCACGACCGCCTACCTGGGTGGCTCGTACGTGGACGGAAAGTACACGGGCTCGGGCCCGCTGCCCTCCACGGGTCGTGACGACCGTGCGTCGGAGTCGACGCTCGGGAACCTCGTCGCGACCTCGTTGCGCGACACGCTGGCCGACCCGGCCCGCGGCGGCGCCGACTTCGGTGTCGTCAACCCGGGCGGTCTCCGCAACGAGCTCTACGTCGGTGCGGACGGCGTCATCACGTACGCCGAGGCCAACGCGGTGCTGCCGTTCGTCAACAACCTGTGGACGGTGTCCCTCACGGGCGCGCAGGTCGAGACGATGCTCGAGCAGCAGTGGCAGACCAACCCTGACGGCACGCGCCCGTCGCGCCCGTACCTGGCCCTGGGCCTGTCGGACAACGTCAGCTACACCGCGAGGACCGCGGACGTGAACGCCACCCCTGGTGACAACATCACGTCGGTCCTCATCAACGGTGAGCCGCTCGACCCGGCCAAGGTCTACCGGGTCGCGACGTTCTCGTTCCTCGCGACGGGGGGCGACAACTTCCGGGTCTTCTCGCAGGGCACGGACGCGCGCGACTCGGGTCTGATCGACCGGGACGCGTGGATCTCCTACCTGCAGACCCACCCGAACCTCGCCCCCGACTTCGCCCGTCGTGGCGTGGTCGCGGACGGGCTGGGGACGGTCACGGCAGGAGAGTCCGTCACGGCCGACGTCAAGCGTCTGAACCTCACGTCGCTCGGCAGCCCGGCCAACACGGGCGTCTCGGCGTACCTCGTGCCTGCGGGCACGGCGTTCGACCCGGCGAACCCGGGGACGGCCGTGGCCACGGGCACGGTCACCAACGGGGCCGCGAGCCTCGAGGTGCCGGTCCCGGCGGAGACCGCGGGGGGCGAGTACGGCGTGTACGTCGTGGCAGCCCCGAGCGGTACGGTCACGCGCCTGGCGCTCACGGTCGAGGGTGCAGACCTGCCCGACGTCGTCATGGACGAGCTGAGCGCCAAGGCCCAGTGCGTCGGGGGCCGCGTGCACCTGGCGGTCAAGGGGACGAACGGTGAGATGCTCCCGATCGACGTGCGCTACACGACCGCGTACGGCGAGAAGAAGTTCACCAAGCTGGCGCCGGGCAAGATCGCGGCGCAGACGTTCAACACCCGCGCCACGTCCGTGCCGGCCGGCACGGTGCGCGTCGCGGCGTACAAGTGGCAGGACGGTCAGGGCTTCTACGAGACCTACGACGTGGCCTACCCGGCGGTCACGTGCGGCTGACGCACTGATCGCCTGAGAGTCCGTCGGGCCTGCTTCCCTG
>NZ_JBHUAD010000069.1:0-17462 GCF_042789955.1 Oerskovia sp. NPDC056781 | reverse complement strand
GTGTATAAGAGACAGCTACGGATGGTCAGAGCTGGTCGCCAGTGCCACCGACCGAGGGGATCGCCACACCGCCGGGAGCCGCGCCGGTGCGGGCGGACTCGATCGACTCCTTCGCGGCGGCCGCGACGGCCTCGGACGTGATCCCGAACTCGCGGTAGAGGATCTTGTAGTCCGCGGACGCGCCGTAGTGCTCGAGGCTCACGGAGCGGCCGGCGTCGCCGACCAGGTCGCGCCAGCCCTGGGCGATGCCCGCCTCGACCGAGACGCGGGCCTTGACGGCGGCCGGGAGCACGCTCTCGCGGTACTCGGGGCCCTGCGCGTCGAACCACTCGCGGCTCGGCAGCGAGACGACGCGCGCCGCGATGCCCTCGGCCGCGAGCTGCTCGCGTGCCTCGACCGCGAGCTGGACCTCGGAGCCCGTGCCGATGAGGATCACGTCGGGCGTGCCCTCGGTGTCGAGCAGCACGTAGCCGCCCTTCGCGGTGCCCGAGGCGTCGGCGAAGCCGTCCGTGCCGCGGGGGAACGTGGGGACGTTCTGGCGGGTCAGGATGAGGCCGGCCGGGCGGTCGGTGTGCTCGAGGATCGTGCGCCAGGCCCACGCGGTCTCGTTGGCGTCCGCGGGGCGGACGACGTCGAGGCCGGGGATGGCGCGCAGCGCGGCGAAGTGCTCGATGGGCTGGTGCGTGGGGCCGTCCTCGCCCAGGCCGATCGAGTCGTGCGTCCAGACGAAGGTCGACGGGATCTCCATGAGGGCCGCGAGGCGGACCGCGGGGCGCATGTAGTCGGAGAACGTGAGGAACGTCCCACCGTAGGCGCGGGTCCCGCCGTGCAGGACGATGCCGTTGAGGATCGAGCCCATGGCGTGCTCACGGATGCCGAAGTGCAGCGTGCGGCCGTACTCGTGACCGGGGAACTTCTTGGTCGCGTGCTCGGCGGGCACGAACGAGGGCTCGCCGTCCATGGTCGTGTTGTTCGAGCCGGCGAGGTCGGCCGAGCCGCCCCAGAGCTCGGGCAGCGTGTCGGCCAGGGCCGAGAGGACCTTGCCCGAGGCCGCGCGCGTCGCGACGTCCTTGCCGGCCTCGAACGTCGGCAGGGACTCGGTCCAGCCGGCCGGCAGCTCTCGGGCCTCGAGGCGCTGCAGGAGCGCGTGCCCCGCAGGGTTGGCGACCTTCCAGGCCTCGAACGCGGTGTCCCAGCGCTCGCGCAGCTCGGCGCCGCGATCGCCCACGGCGCGCGTGTAGGCCAGGACCTCGGCGGGCACGTCGAACGTCTTGTCGGGGTCGAGGCCGAGCTCGATCTTGAGGCCGCGGATCTCGTCGGCGCCCATGGCCGAGCCGTGGATCCCGCCGGTGTTCTGCTTGGTGGGCGAGGGCCAGCCGATGATCGTGCGCAGCGCGATGATCGAGGGCTTGCCGGTCTCGGCCTGCGCGGCGGCCACGGCCGCGGCGAGCTCGTCGACGTTCTCGGCGTAGCCCGTGCCGCCCTGGGTCCAGTCGACCTTCTGGGTGTGCCAGCCGTAGGCCTCGTAGCGCGCGAGGACGTCCTCGGTGAACGCGATGTCGGTGTCGTCCTCGATCGAGATCTTGTTGTCGTCCCAGATCACGATGAGGTTGCCGAGCTGCTGGTGGCCCGCGATCGAGGAGGCCTCGGAGGTCACGCCCTCCTGCAGGTCGCCGTCCGAGGCGATGACGTAGACGTGGTGGTCGAACGGGCTCTCGCCGGGCGCGGTCGACGGGTCGAGCAGGCCGCGCTCGCGGCGGGCCGCCATGGCCATGCCGACCGAGGACGCGAGGCCCTGGCCGAGGGGTCCCGTGGTGATCTCGACACCGTTGGTGTGCTTGTACTCGGGGTGCCCCGGGGTCTTGGAGCCCCACGTGCGCAGCGCCTCGATGTCCTCGATCTCCAGGCCGTAGCCGGCGAGGAAGAGCTGGAGGTAGATCGTGAGCGAGGAGTGGCCCGCGGAGAGCACGAACCGGTCGCGGCCGACCCAGTGCGAGTCGGCAGGGTCGTGGCGCATGACCTTCTGGAAGAGCAGGTACGCGGCGGGGGCGAGGGAGATCGCGGTCCCCGGGTGGCCGTTGCCGACCTTCTCGACGGCGTCCGCCGCGAGGGCCTTGATGGTCTTGACAGCCTGGTCGTCCAGGGGGGACCACTCGAGGGGCTGGTTGGCAGGAACGAACGCGTTCACCGGACCTCTTTCCCGTCCGGAGCCTGGCCCCGGATCATCGTCGGAACAACAAAGATCAACCGATGAACTATTCCGTCGCACGCACCCGGTCGCTCACAGGCGGAGCGGGGGGCCGGGCAGGCGACCGGCCGGTCGCGACGGTGGGTGCCAGGGGTCGGAGCCCTCGGGGTGCCCACCGGGGCACCAGGCCGTCGGTTGCTCCACCCAGCCTATACGTGGACCCCCGGACGGCGCCCTGCCCCGCCCACCACGTGGATTTCGGTCGGATCTCACACTTTTGTACGAGCCGGAGGGCGGCGGTGACGGAGGGGTCGACGTAACATAGGACGGATGTCCAGCGGGTCGGAGCCGACACGCACCGACTGCCGGACGACGCCCCCCAGCTTTCCTCGCCAGAACGGAACCCCGAAGCGCGTGCACACCACGAGCCAGGCACCGATCGACGAGACGGGTCTTCCGTCTCGTCCTGCCGCGACCGCGCAGGTCGCCGGACAGCCCCGGGTCGCCGCGGACGGCAACGCCGTCGCGGGGATCCGCAGCACGATCGGCGCGTACATCGCCCTGACGAAGCCGCGCATCATCGAGCTCCTGCTCGTGACGACGCTGCCCACCATGATCCTCGCCCAGGGCGGTTTCCCGGACTTCTGGCTGGTCGTCAAGACGCTCGTCGGCGGCACGCTCGCCGCGGCGTCGGCGAACGTCTTCAACTGCTACATCGACCGCGACATCGACGAGCTCATGAACCGCACCAAGCGGCGTCCGCTCGTCACGGGCGAGATCTCGCCGCGCGCCGCGCTGGTCTTCGCGACGGCGCTGGGCGTGGTCGCGCTCCTGTGGTTCGCGCTGCTCGTCAACGCGCCCTCTGCCTGGCTCACGTTCGCGGCCATCGCGATCTACGTCGTGGGCTACACGATGATCCTCAAGCGCCGCACGCCGCAGAACATCGTGTGGGGCGGCATCGCGGGCTGCATGCCGGTCTTCATCGGCTGGTCCGCGGTCACGGGCTCGCTGAGCTGGTCCGCGGTCGCGCTGTTCCTCGTGATCTTCTTCTGGACGCCGCCGCACTACTGGCCGTTGTCGATCAAGTTCAAGAAGGACTACGCGAACGCGGGCGTCCCGATGCTCCCGGTGGTCGCCGACAACCGCAAGGTCGCCCGCGAGATGATCGGCTACACGGTCGCGATGATCGCCTCGTCGCTCGCCCTGTGGTGGCTCGCGCCCATGACCTGGGTCTACGGCGTGGTCGCGATCGGCCTCGGTGCCTGGTTCCTGGCGCTGTGCGTCATGATGCTGCGCCGGGCCAACGACCCGACCAAGGGCAAGCTCGGGGCCATGAAGGTCTTCCACGCCTCGATCACGTACCTGACCCTCCTGTTCGTCGCGGTCGCGGTCGACGTGTTCCTCCCCTTCTGACGGCCGGCCCGGGACCCACGGGATGATCGTGCGACGAGCAGCCGGTGCGCGATGACGCGTGCCGCTGCGGGGGAGCCCGCGCTCGCCGTCGGGCCTGACGGCACGTCCGGGACCGCAGCCCCGGAGAACCAAGCGCCCGCGCCCCTGCCCGCGGCGCTCGACCGCGCCGTGCGCGAGTACCTCGCGCACCTGACGGTCGAGCGCGGGCTGTCCCAGAACACGGTCGCGGCCTACCGGCGCGACCTCGCCCGGTACGCCGCCTACCTCGCGTCCCTGGGCCGCGCGGAGCCCGCCGACGTGACACCGGCCGACGTCGCGGAGTACGTCACCACGGTCCGCACGGGAGCCGACGGCGCCGCGCTCCTCTCGCCGTCGTCGACGGCCCGGTCGGTGGCCGCGGTGCGCGGCTGGCACCGCTTCTGCGCGCTCGAGGGGCACACCGGCTCCGACCCCTCGGCCGAGGTGCGCCCGCCCGCGCAGGGCAAGCGGCTGCCCAAGGCCATCTCGACCGAGGAGGTCGAGGCCATCCTCGAGGCCGCCGGCGTGGGGGAGGGGCCGGGACCGCTGCGGGACCGCGCGCTGCTCGAGCTCGTCTACTCCACGGGGGCCCGCATCTCGGAGGCCGTGAGCCTCGACGTCGACGACCTGGACCTGGGCTCGGGGGCCGTGCGGCTGTTCGGCAAGGGCGCCAAGGAGCGCGTCGTGCCCGTGGGGTCGTTCGCGGTGCGTGCCCTCGACGCGTACCTCGTGCGGGGGCGCCCGGCGCTGTCCGCGACCGGACGCGGGACGCCCGCGGTGTTCCTCAACACGCGCGGCGCGCGCCTGAGCCGCCAGAGCGCGTGGGCGGTCCTGCGCACCGCGGCCGAGCGTGCGGGCCTCGACCACCCCGAGCGGATCTCGCCCCACACGCTGCGCCACTCGTTCGCGACGCACCTGCTCGCGGGCGGTGCCGACGTGCGCGTCGTCCAGGAGCTCCTGGGGCACGCGTCGGTCACCACGACGCAGATCTACACGCTCGTGACGCGCGAGACGCTGCGCGAGGTCTACGCGTCCGCCCACCCGCGGGCGCTGGGCTGACCCTCGGCGCGTCGCGCGGGTTCGCGCCACTCCGGCGCGTGCACGCGTCCGGCGCGAGCCCCTGGGGTACCGTGGCGGACGTGAGCAGCCAGGCCCCGAGCGAGATCCAGGACGCCGCCGGACCGTACGACGCACGCGTCGCCACGGCCGCGGGCGCCGCCGACGGTGGTGCGTCCGTCGCACCCGACAACGCCCCCCGGATCGATCCGGTCGGCCGCGAGATCCCCGACTTCCCCGTGCCGGCGCAGCTCGCCACGCACGGGCCGGGGCGCATCATCGCGATGTGCAACCAGAAGGGCGGGGTCGGCAAGACGACCACGACCATCAACCTGGGAGCCACGCTGGCCGAGTACGGGCGCAAGGTCCTGCTCGTCGACTTCGACCCGCAGGGGGCCGCGTCGGTGGGCCTGGGCGTCAACCCGCACGAGCTCGACCGCACGGTCTACAACCTGCTGATGGAACGCGGTGCGGACATCCGTGAGGTCATCGTCCCCACGGCCGTCGAGGGGCTCGACGTGCTCCCGGCGAACATCGACCTGTCCGCGGCCGAGGTCCAGCTCGTGGGCGAGGTCGCGCGCGAGTCGGTCCTCGCCAGGGTCCTGCGCCCCGTGCAGGACGAGTACGACGTGATCCTCGTCGACTGCCAGCCCTCCCTGGGCCTGCTGACCGTCAACGCGCTCACCGCGGCGCACGGGGTCCTCATCCCGCTCGAGTGCGAGTTCTTCGCGCTGCGCGGCGTCGCGCTGCTCGTCGAGACCATCGAGAAGGTCCGCGACCGCCTCAACCCGCGCCTCGAGGTCGACGGGATCCTCGCGACCATGTTCGACTCGCGCACGCTGCACTCGCGCGAGGTCGTGGCCCGCGTGCACGAGGCCTTCGGCGACAAGCTCCTGCACACCGTGATCGGGCGGACCGTGAAGTTCCCCGACGCGTCGGTCGCGGCCGAGCCCATCACGGTCTACGCGCCGTCCCACCCGGGTGCGGTGGCCTACCGTCAGCTCGCCCGCGAGCTGGTCGCCCGTGGCGACGCTGCCTGACACCGCACCGGCGGCCACCCGGGCCGCCGCACCGCAGGACCAGCAGCCCGCCCCACCGTCGACCGACGCGCACGACGCCGCGGCGACACCTCCCGGGGCCCCCGCGACCGACCGGAACGGCAACCCCGCGTTCGAGGTGCACCTCGAGAACTTCTCGGGCCCGTTCGACCTCCTGCTCTCGCTCATCGCGAAGCACAAGCTCGACATCACCGAGATCGCTCTCGCCCAGGTCACCGACGAGTTCATCGCGTACATCCGCACGGCCGAGCGCCTCGCGCGCGAGGCCGAGGAGGCCGCGCGCGCCGAGGCCGACCAGGTCCCGCCAGGGGGCACGGCGCCCGACGGCGGCACGCCCGTCGCCAGGTCCCGTCGCCCCCGTCCGGGGCGGGGCGGGCACCCCGGCTGGGACCTGGGCACCGCGAGCGAGTTCCTGCTCGTGGCCGCGACCCTGCTCGACCTCAAGGCCGCCCGCCTGCTGCCCACGGGAGACGTCGAGAGCGCCGAGGACCTCGAGCTCCTCGAGGCCCGCGACCTCCTGTTCGCCCGGCTCCTGCAGTACCGCGCCTACAAGCAGGTCTCGGCGGTCATCGCGGACCGGCTCGCGACCGAGGGGCGCCGCTTCCCGCGCATCGTCCAGCTCGAGCCGCACCTCGCGGCCCTGCTGCCCGAGCTCGTGTGGAAGCTCGGCCCGGACCAGCTGGCGGCGCTCGCGGCCAAGGCCATGGAGCCCAAGGCGCCACCGCCCGGGGTGTCCCTGACCCACCTGCACGCACCCGCGGTGAGCGTGCGCGAGCAGGCGGGCATCGTCGTCGGGCTGCTGCGGCGCGAGGGCGCGGCCTCGTTCCGCGTGCTCGTCGCGGACGCGGGCGAGACGCTCGTGGTCGTCGCGCGCTTCCTCGCGCTGCTCGAGCTGTTCCGCGAGGGGCTCGTCGCGTTCGAGCAGGTCGAGGCGCTCGGCGAGCTCACGGTCCGCTGGACGGGCAGCGACGGCGCCGACGACGAGGACGGGGGTGCGCTCGCCGCCGTGGGCGGGGAGTTCGACGTCGAGGACGGCGCCGACGACGGCGCCGACTCCGACGACCCAGGTGCCGCCCCCGACACGGTGATGGGCGTCGAGACCGACGGCACCGGCACCACCGGGACCGTCGCCCGTGCCACGGACGCGCGCCCCACGACACGGACGGACCCATGAACGAGGAGAGCATGACCCAGGACACGGCGGACGGCGCCGACCCCGCGGAGACCGCCGACACGCGAGCCGGCGCGGGTCGGGCGACCGAGAACGACCCCCTGCCCACGTTCAGCGCCGAGCACCTCCCCGGCGGGGCGCTCGCCGCGCTCGAGGCGGTCCTCATGGTCGCCGACGAGCCCATCCCCGCGGTCCAGCTCGCGACCGCGCTCGGCCTGCCCCGGCGCGAGGTCGAGGACCTGCTGGGCGAGCTGTCGGCCGAGTACCGCGGCGACCTGGGCGGGCGCCCCCGCGGTTTCGAGCTGCGCCAGGCGGGCGGCGGGTGGCGCGTGTACTCGGCGCCGGTGTTCGCGGACGTCGTCGGGCGCTTCCTCCTGGAGGGCCAGAGCGCGCGCCTGACGCAGGCCGCTTTGGAGACCCTCGCGGTCGTCGCGTACCGTCAACCGGTCACGCGCGGCCAGATCTCGGCCGTGCGCGGCGTGAACGTGGACGGCGTCGTACGGACGCTGACGACCCGCGGGCTCGTCGCGGAGGTCGGCCAGGATCCCTCGACGGGTGCGGTCCTGTACGGAACCACGGGATACTTCTTGGAGCGCATGGGCTTCTCGTCGCTCGACGAGCTCCCCGCCCTCGCGCCGCACCTGCCGGACGTCGACTCGATCTTCGACGCCGCCGACAGCACACTCGGAGCGTCCGGGGGTGGGAGCGACCGCGCACAGCCGCGTTCGCCGGTCCTGCCCACAGGCGCTCGACCCAGCACGAACGACGAAGGAACATCATGAGCAGCGCACGCGAGGGTGGCCGACCGGCCGCCCGAGGACAGCGGTCCGAGAACTCCTCGGGCACCGGTCGACCGGGCAGTGGTCGCTCAGGCGGTGGCCGGCCGGCAGGTCAGCGCTCCTCGGCCCCCCGCTCGGGAGCGGGGCGCGGGTGGGCGGGCGACCCGCAGGCGGGCAAGAGCAAGCCGCCGCGTCGCCCCGCCGCCCCCAAGGGCCCGCAGCGCGACGTGCACGTCGCCGACGGCGTGCGCCTCCAGAAGGTCCTCGCGACCGCAGGCCTGGGCTCGCGTCGCGCGTGCGAGGACCTCATCGCGGCGGGCCGCGTCGAGGTCGACGGCGTCGTGGTGCGCGAGCTCGGCGTCCGCGTCGACCCCGAGAAGGCCGTGATCCACGTCGACGGCATGCGCGTCCAGCTCGACCAGTCGCTCGTGACGATCGCGCTCAACAAGCCGCTCGGCGTCGTCTCCACGATGCACGACCCCGAGGGGCGCCCCGCGCTCACGCAGTTCGTCGCGACGCGCCCCGAGCGCCTCTTCCACGTCGGGCGCCTCGATGCCGACAGCGAGGGCCTGCTGCTCCTGACGAACGACGGCGAGCTCGCCAACCGGCTCTCGCACCCCAAGTACGAGGTCTCCAAGACCTACCTCGTGTCGGTCGAGGGCCGCGTCGCGGGCAACGTCGCGAACAAGCTGCTCCACGGCATCGAGCTCGAGGACGGCCCGGCCAAGGTCGACCGCTACCGCGTGGTCGACACGACCCCGCAGGCCAGCATGGTCGAGGTCGTGCTCCACGAGGGCCGCCACCGCATCGTGCGCCGCATGTTCGAGGAGATCGGCCACCCCGTGACCCGGCTCGTGCGCACCCGCATCGGGTCGATCCACCTGGGCAACCTGCGCCCTGGCGCGACCCGCGTCCTGGGCCGCACCGAGCTCGGCACCCTCATGAGCGAGGTCGGGCTCTAGCCGAGCCCCGCCCCGGGAGGCGCGTCCGCGCGACCCCGGGGCGACGGCCGGTACGATCCCATCCTCCGTACGAAGGAGTACCTCCCATGCCCGTCCGGGCCATCCGGGGCGCCACGCAGCTCGACGTCGACGAGCGCGAGCACCTCTTCGACCGCACGCGCGAGCTCGTCCAGGCCGTCCTCGACGCCAACGAGATCGACACCGCGTCGCTCATCTCGATCTTCTTCACCTGCACGCCCGACCTCGTGGCGGACTTCCCGGCCGCCGCGGCCCGCGAGATGGGGCTCGGCGACGTGCCCCTCATGTGCGCGGTCGAGATCGGCGTGCCCGGGGCGCTGCCCCGGGTGGTGCGACTCATGGCGCACGCCGAGATCGACGTGCCGCGGGCCGACGTCCAGCACGTGTACCTGCACGGGGCGACGTCGCTGCGCAAGGACCTGGCCCAGTGAGCGCGGACGGGACCCGTGCCGACGGGCGCGGGATCGTCGTCGCGATCGACGGGCCGTCCGGGTCCGGCAAGTCGAGCGTGTCGCGGGCCGTGGCTCGGCGCCTCGGCACCGCCTACCTGGACACGGGCGCGATGTACCGCGCTGCGACCTGGTGGTGCCTCGAGGAGGGCGTCGACCTCGCCGACCAGGCCGCGGTCGCCGCGGCCGTGGACGTCATGCCGCTCGTCATGGGCATCGACCCGGCCGCGCCGACCGTGCACGTCGACGGCACCGACGTCGGTGAGGCGATCCGGACCACCGAGATCTCCACGGCCGTGAGCGTGGTCGCCACCAACCTCGCGGTGCGCGCCGAGCTGCGGCGCCTGCAGCGCGTCATCATCGCGGCAGAGTCGGCGGCGGTGGCGTCGACGTCCTCGGCGTCCTCGGAGAGCGCTGGCCCGTCGTTCTCCGGCGGTCGCGGCATCGTCGCCGAGGGACGCGACATCACCACCGTCGTCGCGCCCGACGCCGACGTGCGCATCCTGCTCACCGCGAGCGAGGAGGCACGCCTTGCCCGCCGATCGCTCGAGGTGCACGGCGCTGCCGACGCGGCCGCGGTCGAGGCCACCAAGGACCAGGTGCTGCGCCGCGATCGCGACGACTCGACCGTCTCGCAGTTCCACGTCGCGGCCGACGGCGTCGTGACGGTCGACTCGTCCGACCTCGACTTCGAGCAGACCATCCAGGCCGTGCTCGACGTCGTCGCGCAGGCCACGGCCACCACCGCCGCGGGGGGCGAGGGGACCGCTCGGTGAGCACCCCGCACGTCCCCTCTCCCGCCGGGCCCGCCTGGTCCCGGTGGGTGGAGCGCTTCCTCGCGCGCGTGATCTGGGACACCCGCGTGGTCGGGGCCGAGCACGTCCCCGCCACCGGACCCGTCCTGCTGGCCGCCAACCACACGGGCCTCGTCGACGGACCCCTCGTGCTGGGCGTCGCACCCCGGCCCCTGCACGTCCTCGTCAAGGAGGAGATGTTCGTCGGGCCGATCGGGTGGATCCTGCGCGCGGCAGGGCAGATCCCCGTCGACCGCCGCGGCGGACGGTCGGCCCTCGTGACGGCGCTCGCGGTCCTGCGGCGCGACGGTGGGGTGGGCGTGTTCCCCGAGGGCAACCGCGGGCGCGGCGACGCCACGTCCGCGCGCGCCGGCGTGGCCTGGCTCGCGCTCAACGGCCACGCGCCCGTGGTCCCCGTCGCGGTCCTCGGCACGCGCCGCACCGGCGACGGCGTCAACCGCGTCCCCGGGTTCCGTCGCCGCCTGTACGTCGAGTTCGGTGCGCCGGTCGTCGTCGAGAGGGCCGACGGCGTGCGTGGCAAGGCCGCGCTCGACGCCGCCAACGAGCAGATCCGGGCCGCGCTCGCGACGCTCGTGACCGGCGCCGTGGACCGCTCGGGCATCGCGCTGCCGGTCGACGGACCCGAGCGCCTCGTGCCCGGAGGGCGCCCCGCGCAGTGACGTCGTGCACTCCGGGCGTGTCGCGTACGGTCCTCGTTCGGAGAACTGCCCGGTTGCTGGGAGAATGGTCGCCATGACCACACCCGACCACGCACAGCCCGATGCCCAGGCATCCCTCGACGAGGTGTCGCAGACCCCCGGTGAGACGATCGACCAGGCGAGCGACGTCGTCGGGCAGCCCGAGGACACCATCGAACCACTGCTCGCCGCCGAGGGGGACGAGCAGGACGACGAGAGCCGCGAGCGCGCCCTGCGCGCCGGCCTCGAGGACTACGAGCTCGCCGACGAGGACATGGCGCTCCTGTCCGGCGACTACGACGACGAGGGGAACCTCGAACCTGAGGCCCCTCTGCCCGTCCTCGCGATCGTCGGCCGCCCCAACGTGGGCAAGTCGACGCTCGTCAACCGCATCCTCGGCCGTCGCGAGGCCGTGACCGAGGACAAGCCCGGCGTCACGCGCGACCGTGTCTCCTACCCGGCCGAGTGGGCCGGACGCCAGTTCACGCTCGTCGACACGGGCGGCTGGGAGGTCGACGTCGCCGGCATCGAGGCGCGCGTCGCCGAGCAGGCCGAGGTCGCCATCGCGCTCTCGGACGCCGTCGTGTTCGTCGTCGACGCGACCGTGGGCCCCACGGCCACCGACGAGCGCGTCGTGAAGCTGCTCCGCAAGTCCGGCAAGCCCGTCGTGCTGTGCGCCAACAAGGTCGACGGCGCGCGCGGCGAGGCCGACGCGACCGAGCTCTGGAGCCTGGGCCTCGGCGAGCCGCACCCCGTCTCCGCCCTCCACGGCCGCGGCACGGGCGACCTGCTCGACGCCGCCATGGAGGCGCTGCCCCTCGTCTCCGAGCACGCGGTCGTCCTGCCGTCCGGCCCGCGCCGCGTCGCTCTCGTCGGCCGCCCCAACGTCGGCAAGTCCTCGCTCCTGAACAAGGTCGCGGGCGCCGACCGCGTCGTCGTCGACTCCGTCGCCGGTACCACGCGCGACCCCGTCGACGAGCTCGTGCTCCTCAAGGGCATCCCGTGGTGGTTCGTCGACACCGCCGGCATCCGCCGCCGCGTCCACCAGACCAAGGGCGCCGACTTCTACGCCTCGCTGCGCACCCAGGCCGCGATCGAGAAGGCCGAGGTCGCCGTCGTGCTCGTCGACGCGTCCGTCCCGCTCACCGAGCAGGACACGCGCGTCATCTCCCAGGTCGTCGACGCCGGGCGCGCCCTCGTCATCGCCTACAACAAGTGGGACCTCATGGACGAGGACCGCCGCCCCTTCCTGGAGCGCGAGATCGAGAAGGACCTCGTCCAGATCCAGTGGGCGCCGCGCGTCAACGTCTCGGCCCGCACCGGCTGGCACACCGACCGCCTCGTGCCCGCTCTCGAGCGCTCGCTCGAGTCCTGGGACAAGCGCATCCCCACCGGACGCCTGAACGCGTTCCTGGGCGAGCTCGTCGCGGCCCACCCGCACCCGCTGCGCGGCGGCAAGCAGCCCCGCATCCTGTTCGCGACCCAGGCGTCCACGCGCCCGCCGCGCTTCGTGATCTTCGCGACCGGCTTCCTCGAGGCCGGCTACCGCCGCTTCATCGAGCGTCGCCTGCGCGAGACCTTCGGCTTCGAGGGCACGCCCATCGAGATCTCGGTGCGCGTGCGCGAGAAGCGCAAGCGCTGACGCGCCTCCTGCCGGGCCCCACGGGGCTCCAGCGGGGGCGTGTGAGTCGTCGAGAGACCCACGGGAGGGCCGTGCGTGCCGGAAGGCGCGTGCGGCCCTCCTGGGCGTTTCTGGGGCCCGCTGGGGGAGCGCTGGGCCCCGGGGGAGGTGCGCAGGGCAGCGCCTGCGGCCGCCGGACTGCTTGGCGGCGCGTGGGCGAGGGGCTGGGCAGGACCTGGCGGTGGGCCGACCACGCGCTGGCCGTGCGCTGGGTGCGGCCTCGACGGGGCCTGGGGGAGGCCCGAGACCGGCCCGGACGCGCGTGACCCGTGCCACTCACCAGCGACGATGCACGGACCACGCCCAAAGTGGGGTATTGTTTCTCTCGGCCCGGAAGGGCTGGTGAAGCCCTCCGGGGCTCACGGGCTGTGGCGCAGCTTGGTAGCGCACTTGACTGGGGGTCAAGGGGTCGCAGGTTCAAATCCTGTCAGCCCGACCAGCGTTTACGCAGGTCAGAGGCCGTTTCCGAGAGATCGGGAACGGCCTCTACTCGTTGTGCCCCTTGGCGTGACCGTGGTGCCGGCCGCCGCTCCGACCGTGGTCGAGCCGTGCCGCACGGTGCCGACGACGGCCTTTTTCCACGGACGGGGGAGGAAGGGGACTTGGCACGCAGAAGCCGCTCTGCCCTGGGCAAGCGGGTGGTTCGCGCGTACGGTCGAAGAGCGCGACCGAGTCAGGCAGCCGGCTCACCAGTCCTTCTCTGAGGAGCCGTTCGGCATGTCCAACGAAGAACACGTTTCAGCAAGAGCTCCTGTCGAGCACCTTGGCAGGACTGCCGCTCGACTCACCGGGCAATGGCGGTTCGACCTGACCACCGGGCGATGGTGGTGGTCGGAGGAGACCTACCGGATCCATGGGTTCGAGCCGCACGAGGTCGTGCCGACCACGGCCTTGGTCCTGGCGCACAAGCACCCCGCCGATCGCGAACGGTTTCGCGAGGTGTTCGAGGCGGCGAAGGTCTCGGGCGGACCGTTCCACAGCGTGCACCGCATCATGGACGCGCGCGGCCACGAGCGGATCGTGACCCTGGTCGGCCAGGGGAGACTGGACCCGGACACCGGTGGGGTGCTCGAGCTCATGGGGTACTTCGTCGACATCACCGCGCCCGTCGCTCAGCGCGCCGAGCACCTGGCAGGCAAGCACATCCGCGCCGCGGCGACGCACCGGGGGACGATCGAGCAGGCCAAGGGCATCCTGACCGTCACCCACGGCCTGACGATCGCCGAGGCCTTCCAGCTGTTGCGCGGTACCTCCAACCAGCACAACGTTCCCGTACGTGACCTCGCAGAACGTCTGGTGACCCTGGGCCGGATCCTGCCCGTGGACGAGCACCGCCGCCACGCCGTCGACGAGTTCCTGCGCAACCCCGCCTAGGTCCGGCTCGCGCGTGCGGTGCCGGAGACGCCGCCCGAGCCGACCCTGCCCGGTGAGCCGCTGTCCGTCCGGTAGGTGGAGAACCGGACAGCCGCCCCCTTCGAGCGGTGCATCCGAACCCACGCACTTGCGGGGACTCACCACCCTGACGCCCCCAGGAGGGCAGGACAACCGAGCGCGATGAGTCAGGTCTTGAGGGTGACGGCCTGCTGATCACGCTGTGCCCCGACGGCCCCTCCTGATCCGCGGCCGGCACACCATCGTCGATGCGTACGGCAGCCCGATCGAGCCCAGAGGTGGCACGGTGGCCCTCTGCTGCTGCGGAGCGTCCGTGATCAAGCCGTTCTGCGACAGAACCCGCACGTTCAACGGATTCCGTTCCGACGACGAGGACAGGGGCCGGCGTGAGCTCGAGAGACCTACAGGTGCGGCGAGGAGACCCAGGTCCGCGCCCGTCGCCACACCACCCGCCTCGACCGGGTCGGTCGTTCAGGTGGTGAGTCACGCTCACCAGGGCGAGCGTGAGGTGCGCGGGAGCCGCGGCTCCCGTCTGGTGGTGCCGGGGTCTCAGGAAGCGGGAACCGGTACCACCTGCCACCGGTCGGCGCTCTCGCGGCGCCGTTCGTCACGACCCGGTCGCCGCTGAAGCCCGAGCACGCGTCATGCCGCCTGAGCCTGCGCGAGATCTCGACACGTGTGCTCCCGAGTGGCGAGTGGCGCAGACGAGCCTATGGTCAGGACAGGTCAAGAAAGTGGCCGCACCGGGAGCCTTGTCGTCGCACCGGGCCGCCAGACCTGTTCAGCCTGTGGTTGGTGGCCGACAAGACTCACCCCCTCCCCGACTCGCGCCGAGATCTGTCTCGGCAACCGTCGACGAGGAGATCCCATGGGAGAAGTCCATGAGCGAGAGCCAGTTCCCCACCCGGACGCCATCTGGCGTCAACGTTCCCACCACGGACCAGAGCATCCTCGAACCGGATACACCCCGGGACGAGACGAGCCCGGGTCTGCAGGACCGCGCGAAGGACACCGCGTCCCAGGCCGCGCACTCGCTCGGAGACATCGCGCACGATGCCAAGGACAAGGCGTCCGACGTGGCCGGCACGGCGACGAAGCAGGTCAAGAGCCTCGCGGACCAGGCCCGTTCGGAGCTTGACGCCCAGGCCCAGGCCCAGCAGAAGCGTGCCGCCGAGGGCCTGCGTGCGCTGAGCACCGAGCTCTCGAGCATGGCAAGCACCAGCCAGGATCCTGGCTACGCCACCGATCTCGTCCAGCAGGTCTCCCAGACGACCGATCGCGTCGCGACCTGGCTGGACGAGCGTGACCCGGGCTCGGTCGTCCGCGAGGTCAAGGACTTCGCGCGCCGCCGCCCCGGCCTGTTCATCGCCCTCGCCGCGGGTGCCGGCATCCTGGTCGGCCGTCTCGCGCGAGGGATCAAGGACGCCCCGCCGTCTGAGCGGACCCCGGCCGAGGACACCGAGGGTCCCTCGACGGACACCCCGGGCCCCTGGCCGTCCGCCAGGTCGGCGGCGCCGACGGATGACCTCACCGGAGCCCACAGCGCGGGCTGGGCGTCCGAGGAGAGCCCCCTGACCGGGCCAGCGGGATCTGCACCGACCTACGCCGCATCCGAGCCTGTCGCGAAGCATGGTGAGTCCGATGTCGAACGCCTCTGACCCTGGGACCTGGGCCCCAGCGCCCGGCGTGCCCGGTCCTGACGCCCGACACCGCGATGCGACCACCCCTCCTGCGGGTGGACAGGCAAGTGTCGGCGAGCTCTTCGCCGAGGTCACGCGGGACATCTCGACCTTGCTGCGCCAAGAGGTCGAGCTCGCCAAGGCCGAGGCCACGGCGTCGGCCCGGCGGGCCGGCAAGGGCGCCGGGATGCTCGCCGGGGCCGGAGTTGCCGGCCACATGGTCCTGCTCTTCCTGTCCGTCGCGTTGTGGTGGGCCCTGGGCACCCAGATCGGCAACGGATGGTCCGCGCTGGTCGTCGCCGCCGTGTGGGCGGTCGTCGCTGCCGTCCTCGCCCTCGTCGGCCGGTCCGAGATGAAGAAGGTCACCGGCCTTCCCGAGACCGTCGACTCCGTGAAGAAGATCCCCCATGCACTGCAAGGACACGAGGAGAAGAACTCATGAGCACCGACCCGGAACAGCTCAGGAACGAGATCGAGCAGACCCGCACCGACCTGAGCAACGACGTGGACGCGCTCGGCGACAAGGTCAATCCCACGCACATCGCCCGCCGGCAGACCGACCGCGTCCGACACTCGTTCACCTCCGTCAAGGACAAGGTGATGGGCACCTCTGACACGGCCGTGCGCGCGACCACCGGTGCTGCGTCCTCGGCCGCCGACAGTGCCCGCGGGGCTGTCGGATCGGCCTCGGACGGCGTGTCGTCCGCGGCCTCGTCCGTGCGCGACCGGGCCGAGGGCAACCCGCTGGCCGTCGGCCTCGTGGCGTTCGGGGTCGGGCTCGTGGTCGCGAGCCTGCTTCCCTCCAGCCAGACCGAGCAACGAGCGGCCAGCCGCGTCCAGGACGCCGCCGCACCGCTCGTGGACGACGTCAAGGAAGCGGCCAGCTCCCTCGCGGAGAACATGAAGGAGCCCGCACAGGACAGCGCCCACGCCGTCCAGGACGCGGCGAAGGACGCAGCCGAGGGCCTCGTCGAGGAGGGCAAGGCCGCGGCGTCCGACGTCCGCTCCACCGCACGCGACAGCTGAACCCCCACAGCGAGCGCGCCCATGGTGCGCTGAGTTCCGCCGTGCGCCCCAGAAGGTCGGTCGACCCGGCGGGGCGCACGGTGGGGGACCACATCGGTTTCACCGAGGAGGCATGAGATGTATCTGCATGTGCAGCGACTGATCAACGAGATCGTGGCGGACGAGCCGGATCCTGCGGCGGCGAACGCCCTTCAGGAGGGGTTGGGAGGGCAGTTCGGGGAGATGCGCACGATGATGCAGTACCTGTTCCAGAGCATCAACTTCCGGGGGCCGGGGGGAAAGCCGTACCGGGATCTGCTGCAGGGGATCGGGACCGAGGAGATCAGCCATGTCGAGCTGATCGGGACGACCATCGCCCGCCTGCTGGATGGTTCGCCGCGGTACAACGGGAAGAAGACCGATCCTCTGGACACCCCGGGTGCGGGGGGCAAGACGCCGCTGGACCTGGCGCTGGGTGTGGGCAACATCCACCACTACCTGGTCGCGGCCCAAGGGGCGCTGCCCGTGGACGCGGCGGGCAACCCGTGGAGCGGGAGCTATGTGTACAACTCGGGCAACCTGGTGCTGGACCTGCTCTACAACTTGATGCTCGAGTCGACCGGGCGCCTGCAGAAGTGTCGGATCTACGAGATGACGGACAACAAGACGGCGCGCTCGACGATCTCGTACCTGATCGTGCGTGACCAGGCGCACGAGAACGCGTATGCCAAGGCGTTGGAGACCTTGGGTGTGGACTGGGGCAAGGTCTTGCCGATCCCCAAGACGAACGCGGAGAAGTTCCCCGAGGTCAAGAAGCTCGTCGACCTGGGGCTGCAGTCCAAGCAGTACACGTTCGATCTCGAGGGGGCCTCGGAGGCCGGGCGCATCTTCCAGGGCATGTCGCCCTCGAACGACGGGACCGAGCTCGACGCGACCGAGCAGGCTCCCGCGGGCGTCCCCTCGACCATCGCCCCCGAGCGGTACGAGGAGTTCTCCCCGGGCCTCGACCCCGACCTGCTCGCCCTCATCCAGGCGACCGCGGACCTCGAGATGGCCGACGCCGCCGACCCGCTGTTCGCGCCGACCGGCAAGGCCTAGCGC
>NZ_JBHUAD010000068.1:0-17598 GCF_042789955.1 Oerskovia sp. NPDC056781 | reverse complement strand
GGTGCGTCCCACCCTCTCGTACGTCGTGGCCCGGGGCCCGGCGTCAGCCCAGCTCGCTCGTGCCCGAGTACAGGTGCAGCACAGGCACGTGCAGCTCCTCGCGCGCCCGGGAGGCCCAGTCCTGGTGGAACGTGTCCTCGACCGCGTGCGGGTAGGTGACGATCGCGATCTCGCGGACGTCGCCGGCCGCGACGGCGGCGCGCAGCGCGGGCAGCGGGTCGTCCTCGGTCACGGCCCCCTCGGCCTCGCGGCCCGCGGCGCGCAGCTCGGCGACGCTCGCGTCGAGCCGCTCCTGCGCGGTGGCCGTGGCCTGCGCGTGCGAGGGCTCCTTGCCGAGCACCTCGTCCCACGCCTCCTTGAGCTCGCCCACGCTGAGGTGGTCGATGATCGCGGAGACGACGTTGCGCTCGGTGTCGGCGGGCACGAGGACCCGGTAGGCGAGGGTCTCGTCGGGGTGGAGGGACAGGATGTGCTCCACGTCCACGGCGGCGAGGGTGTCTTCGGTCAGGACGAGGATGGTGTCGGTCACGGGACCAGACTAGCGACCGTCGTCACCGCAGCGCCCATCGGGCCACCAGCGTGCCGCCGGCGTGCAGGAGGTGGGCGAGACGGGGGTGCACGACGGGGGCGCTCGCGGCAGGGCCGTCCGGGGTCCCGGTCTCCCGCTCGGCGCGGGCACCGACGGGCAGCGGCGGCAGCCCGCCCACGATGCGCCCCGGTCCGGGGCCCACGAGCACGGGCGTCGTCGTGACGCACAGCTCGTCGAGCAGGTCGCGGGCCAGGAGGTCGGCGAGCAGATGAGGGCCGCCCTCGCACAGCACCCGCGCGAGGCCCCGGTCGGCCAGGGCCGTGAGCCCGGCGCGCAGGTCGGGTCCGGGCGTGGGCGAGGGGAGGTCCCGGGCGGTGAGCGGCGCACCCGGGGGAGCGGCGTCGTCGGGCCCGACGACGAGGATCCGGTCCGCCGGCACGCTCGCCCGCGCGACGCTCGCCCCGTGCTCGCCCGTGACGACGAACGGCGGGCGGTCGCCCCCGGCGAGCGAGGCAGGCAGGTGACCGCTGCGCGTGACGACCGCGAGCTCGAGCGGTCCGCGGCCCTCCCGCAGGTGCTCGAGGCCGCGCGGGACGTCGAGCGCGGTGTAGCCCTCGGCGCGGGCCGTGCCCGCCCCGACCAGCACGACGTCCGCGAGGGCCCGCAGCACACGGAAGACGCGCCAGTCGGCCGCGTCGTTGATGGTGCCCGAACGGTGGTCGGGACCCCAGGCCCCGCCGTCGACGCTCGCGACCATGTTCGCGCGCACGTGCGGCCCGGGCGGTGAGGCGTAGAACGCGGCCAGCGCCTCCTCGTCGGGCGCAGGCTCCAGGCGGGTCCCCGCGAGGTGGCCCGAGCCTCCCGGGCCGAGCAGGACGTCCAGGGCGGGCAGCGCAGGGCTCCGTGGGCCCGGGGGCGGGGGCGTGGTGACGTCCGACACAGCACTCATCCCGCCAGGCTAGTGCGCGTAGGCTGGATCCTCGTGACTGCTGCGCCTCCCGATCTCGCCGGGAACACGTCCGACCCGTCGACCCCGCCGCGCGTGCGCGCCCTGGCCGACATCCGGCCCGTCGTGCCGCCCACGCGCCTGCTCGCGGACCTCGTGCCGCCCCGGCACTTCGCGGACGCCCGCTTCTCGACGTACCGGGCGAACCCGGCCTACCCGAGCCAGGGCTCGACCGTCGCGCGGCTCGAGGAGGTCGGCGCCCAGCTCGCGCCCGGAAAGGTGCGACGCGGCCTGTTCGCGAAGCGCAAGGCGGCCCCCGCGATCTACATGGACGGCGGCTTCGGCGTCGGCAAGACGCACCTGCTGACCTCCCTGGCCCACGCGGTGGGCCCCGACGCGGCCTACGGGACGTTCGTCGAGTACACCAACCTCGTGGGCGCGCTGGGCTTCCAGGCCACGGTCGACGCCCTCGCGACCAAGCGCCTCGTCTGCATCGACGAGTTCGAGCTCGACGACCCGGGCGACACGGTCCTCATGTCCCGCCTGCTGCGCGAGCTCGCGGACCGGGGCGTCGCGCTCGCTGCGACGTCCAACACGCTGCCCGGCTCGCTGGGCGAGGGTCGCTTCGCGGCCGAGGACTTCCTGCGTGAGATCCAGGCCATGGCCGCGCGCTTCGAGGTCATGCGCGTCGACGGCGAGGACTACCGCCACCGCGCGGTCGTGACCGAGACGCAGCCGCTGCCGGCCGACGTCGTGGCGCGCGTCGCCGCGTCGCACCCGGGCGCGACGCTCGACTCGCTCGACGAGGTCCTCGACCACCTGCGCGGCGTCCACCCGAGCAGGTACGGCGCGATGCTCGACGACGTCACGCTCGTCGCGCTCACGGGCGTGCACCCCGTCACGGAGCAGTCGGCCGCGCTGCGCCTCGTCGTCCTGGTCGACCGCCTGTACGACCGGGACGTCCCGGTGCTGCTCGCCGACGACGTCGCGGGGGTCGGCGGCGGCGTCGACGGCGTGACGAGCGGGGCCGCGGTCTCCTCGCTGTTCACCGAGGAGATGCTGCGCGGGGGCTACCGCAAGAAGTACTTCCGGGCGCTGTCGCGCCTGGGCTCGCTCGCCGAGGACGGCCGCGCGCTCACGCGGACTCCAACCGTCTGAGCTCGGTCGCGACGTCGAAGTCGGCGGGCGGCCACCCCAGGTCCAGGCGACGCAGCGCGTCGAGCACGAGCTCGGAGACCGCGACGCGTGCGAACCACTTGGCGTCCGCCGGGACGACGTACCAGGGAGCGACCTCGGTGTTCGTGCGCTCGATCGCGGCCTGGTAGGCCTCCTGGTACGCGGGCCACCTCAGGCGCGCGTCGATGTCGCCCGGGTTGTACTTCCAGTGCTTCTCGGGCCGCTCCAGCCGCTCGCGGAGGCGTGCCTTCTGCTCGTCGAGGGACACGAACAGCGCGACCTTCACGACGGTCGTGCCGGCCTCGACGAGCTCGGCCTCGAACGCGTTGATCTGGTCGTAGCGGGCCTCCCAGACGTCGGGCGGGACGAGCTCGTCCACGCGGGCCACGAGCACGTCCTCGTAGTGCGAGCGGTCGAAGACGCCGAGGTAGCCGGGATCCGGCAGCGCGCGGCGGATGCGCCACAGGAAGTCGTGCTCGCGCTCCTCGGCCGTGGGCACCCCGAAGGACGTGTGCTGGACGCCCTGCGGGTCCACCAGACCGATCACGTGTCGCACGATGCCGCCCTTGCCCGCGGTGTCCATGCCTTGCAGGACCAGCAGGACGGAGCGGTGACCGCCGCTGCGCCCTTCGGCGAACAGCCGCTCCTGCAGCTCGGAGAGCTCGTCGGCGTGCGCGTCGAGCAGCCTCTCGGCCTGCTTGCGACTCTGCGACCACCCCGGTGTGGCGGCACGGTCGAACGTCGCGAGGTCGAAGCCGCGCGGGGCACGCAGCGCCTCGACGGGCGGCACGTCCCAGCCGGGCGACCGCTTGTCGTCGGCCTTGCCGCGCGCGCGGCGTGACGCCGGGTCGACGAGGACCTCGTCGGACGTTCTGGCCGGCACGGCGGAGCCGGACGAGTGCTTTCCCATGCGGCGAGACTAGTCAGCGAGACGTGAGGACGACAGCGGAGCGGGCTCCGACGTGCACGGAGGACCCGCTCGGCGTCGCCGCGGGAGCGCTCCACGCGCGGTCCGGGTCGCCCAGGAGGCCGTCCGGCGTGCTCTCCACGGGAGGCGGCCACTGCGCGGTCACGCGCCACGCGCGTCGTGAGGCGGGCAGGAGCGTGGTGCGCGGCTGCGTCCCGATGTTGACCGCCGTCACCAGCTTGCCTCGTTGGACCAGGACGACCCCGCTCGGGCCGCGGTGCACCAGGCGGGGCGTGTCGTCGGGGACCGTACGGCGCAGCGCCAGGAGCGTGCTCCACCACCCGTGGAGGCGGCCGGAGACGGGGAGCACGAGGCGCGGGACGAACGCCGAGGCGAGGACGAGCGCCGCGGCGAGCGCGCGGGCGTCGTCCCCGCCGTCGGCAGCAGTGCCCTCGGCAGCGGCGTCGGTCGTGCGCTGCCCCCCTTCCGGCTCCTGGGCCGTGCAGGCCGCCGGGGCCAGGCCGATCATGATGCGGTCGGCGTCCGGGATCGTCAGGAGCCGGCTCAAGGCGCCGAACCATGCGGGATCCGTCGCGCGCGCGCTTCTCAGCAGCTCGTGGAACGCGTCCTCGACCTCGTGGACCCACACCTGGCTCAGGCCGCGACCGCCCTGCTCGGCGGGGACGAGCAGGCGTGGGTCCTGGGTGTCGCACTCGCCCACGAGGCGGACCGGACGCTGATGTGTCGTCGTCGCGGCGTCGGCCGTGCGCGCGACCTCGACCAGCACGTGGACCGGCGAGGCGTCCGCCAGGTCCTGGACCCGGGCGATGCGCAGGGCGTCGACGTGGAAGTCGTCGAACCACCGCCTGGCGCTCGACGTGATCCAGTCGTGGACCTCGCGGCTGCCCGCGCGGTCGAGGTTGATCCTGCGGCCGCTCGGCAGGTCGGCCGGTGGCGGTGCGGGTTCGTCGGACAGCGGTGGGCCCGCGAGGTAGCCGTTCAGCGTCGGGCGCAACCGCGTGCGCTGGGGCGAGAGGTAGGGTGCGAACGACTGGAGGAAGATCGCCCCCGGTGCGGCACGGTGGTAGGCCACGCCCAGGGAGACGCCGAGCCCGCGGGCGTGCGCGGCGTCGACGAAGCGCTGCAGGGCCCGAGGCCCGCCGAACTCCTCGCACACGGTGTACAGGTGCGGGCACACGACTCCCGCGACCGATCCGATCGTGTGGAGCTCGACGACCGCGACCCCGAGGTCGACGAGCTCGTCGAACCGGTCGGCGGCGGCCTCCAGGGTGCCCTCCGGGGTGAACGTCGCGACGTCGATCTCGAGGACCGCGCCCTGGGCCGCCGGGCCGGTCCACGCGGCGTCGGTCCAGGTGAAGGTCGGGTCGAACGAACGGCTCCATCCCAGGAGGCCGTGCGGCTGGCGAGGGCTGCGGGGATCGGGCAGGGGTCGCCCGCCGTCGACCGAGAACGCGTAGTCGGTGCCGGGGGCCAGGTCGTCGTCGGCGCTCCACCAGCCCGGGAGGTCCATCCCGACGAGGCGCAGGGGCCGGCGCTCGGTCCGCGTCCCGGTCGGGACGTGGTCGTCCGGCGTGACGCCGGCCTCGCGGGGGAGGACCACCTCGAGCGTGCGAGCCTGCGGCGCCCACACGACGGGGCGGGGGCCGGGGACCGTGAGCGTGGGAGCAGGGTCGGGCGGTTTGGTGATGTTGCGGTAGCGCGACGTCATGCGGCATGCACCTCGCCGGCCTCCCGGACCAGCAGGACCGTCGCGAACGAGGCGACCGTGATCCGCTCGCGCGCGGCGTGCACGGAGGGTTCGGGCTCACCGGGCGACTCGGTGCGCACGAGCGTGCGCCACCGCTCGCCGTACGCGGGCTCGGGCAGCGTGAAGTCGAGCGGGGAGTCCGAGGCGTTGAGCAGCAGCAGGAACGAGTCGTCGACGATGGGCTCGCCGCGGCGGTCGCGCTCGGGCAGGTCGTCGCCGCCCAGGAAGACCATGACGGACCGGGCGTAGCCCTGGTTCCAGTCTGTCGTGTCCATGCGGCTGCCCGAGATGTCGAACCAGTCGATGTCCGGGATCTCGCCCTCGGGCGTGCCGGCCGGTCCCTGGAAGAAGCGGCGGCGGTGCAGCAGGGGGTGCGCCCGCCGGATCCCGACCATGCGCCGGGCGAACGCCAGCAGGTCGCTGCGCTCGTCGTCGAGGCCGTCCGGCCCGCCCCAGTCCATCCAGGTGATCTCGTTGTCCTGGCAGTAGCCGTTGTTGTTGCCGTGCTGCGTGCGCCCGATCTCGTCCCCGTGCGAGAGCATGGGGACGCCCTGGGACAGGAGGAGCGTCGCGAGGAAGTTGCGGCGCTGCCGGGCCCGCAGCGCACGGATCTCGGGGTCGTCGGTGGGCCCTTCGACGCCGCAGTTCCACGACCGGTTGTGGTTCTCGCCGTCGGCCCCGCCCTCGCCGTTGGCCTCGTTGTGCTTCTCGTCGTAGGACACCAGGTCGGTGAGGGTGAACCCGTCGTGAGCCGTGACGAAGTTGATCGACGCGATGGGTTTGCGTCCTGTGTGCTCGTAGAGGTCCGAGGATCCGGTGAGGCGGCTCGCGAACTCGGGCAGCATCGCGGGCTCACCGCGCCAGAAGTCACGGACGGTGTCGCGGTACCGGCCGTTCCACTCGGTCCACAGGGGTGGGAAGCCGCCCACCTGGTAGCCGCCGTCGCCCAGGTCCCAGGGCTCGGCGATGAGCTTGACCTGGGACACGACCGGGTCCTGCTGGACGATGTCGAAGAACGCCGAGAGCCGGTCGACCTCGTGGAACTGGCGGGCGAGGGTCGCCGCGAGGTCGAAGCGGAACCCGTCGACGTGCATCTCGGTGACCCAGTAGCGCAGCGAGTCCATGATGAGCTGCAGCACGTGGGGCGAGCGCATGAGGAGCGAGTTGCCCGTGCCGGTCGTGTCGAAGTAGTGGGCCTCGTCGCCGTCGACCAGCCGGTAGTAGGCCGCGTTGTCGATCCCGCGGAACGACAGCGTGGGCCCCAGATGGTTGCCCTCGGCCGTGTGGTTGTAGACGACGTCGAGGATGACCTCGATGTCGGCCTCGTGCAGCGCCTTGACCATGGCCTTGAACTCCATGACCTGCTGGCCGCGCGTGCCGTACGCGGTGTAGCCGTTGTGGGGCGCGAAGAAGCCGATGGTGTTGTAGCCCCAGTAGTTCGACAGGCCCTTGGCGACGAGCCCGGGGTCGTTGACGAACTGGTGGACGGGCATGAGCTCGACCGCCGTGACCCCGAGCGCCGTGAGGTGCTCGATCACGGCCGGGTGCGCCATGCCCGCGTACGTGCCGCGGAGCTCGTCGGGCACGTCGGGGTGGCGCATCGTCATGCCGCGCACGTGCGCCTCGTAGATCACCGAGTCGTGGTAGTCGCGCTGGGGCGGGCGGTCGTGGCCCCAGTCGAAGAACGGGTTGACCACGACCGACGTCATGGTGTGACCCAGCGAGTCCTCGGTGTTGGTCGGAGCAGGAGGGCCCGACGGCGTGGGCGCGGCGGGTGGCGCGTCCGTGTCCTGGGCGTCGTCCGGCTCGTCCGCCGCCGCGTCCGGGGCGGGCTGACCGTCGGGGTGCGCGGCGCCGTCGGGCACCTCGCCGAAGCGGTACGAGAAGAGCGACTCGTCGCCGTCGACCTGACCGTCGATCGCCTTGGCGTACGGGTCGACGAGCAGCTTCGACGGGTTGCACCGGTGACCCGACGCGGGGTCGTAGGGTCCGTGCACCCGGTAGCCGTACCGCGTCCCCGGGCCGAGCCCCGGCAGGTACACGTGCCAGACGTGCGCGTCGACGTCCTCGAGCACGACCCGCGTCTCCAGGGGACGGCCCTCGGCGTCGGTCTCGTCGCCGATCAGGCAGAGCTCGACCTTCTCGGCGACCTCGGAGAACAGCGCGAAGTTGGTGCCCGTCCCGTCGAAGGTCGCGCCCAACGGATACGGTCGCCCTGGCCAGGTCTGCATGGGTCGACCTTTTCATCCCGCGGGCGTGTTGTCGCCCACGGCACGCCCCGAGGGGTGTGCGGGGGATCACGGCCGGGCGGACGAACCGGGAGGAACGGGCAGCGTTTACGGGCCCGACGGCGGCGCTCACCGCCCTCGACCCGGGTGCGGCGTGGCAGGGCACACGCCTGGAGTCGAAATAGTGTGCCAAGCGCGGACAGCCCGCTCCGGGCTGGGCGGGGAGCGCGGGTCGCCAGACCGGCCCCGACGGGCCGAGGCGTGCGCGAGGTCGGCGCGGGATCGTGCAACGGGCCGCCGGACCTGCTAGACCGGAGGTATGAGCAGCACGAGCGAGCACCGCACGCCCGACGCGGTCGACCTGAACGAGAGCGACGTCTCGTCCGCACGCATCTCTCCGCGCACCCGCATCCGGCTCGAGGACGAGGCCGACGCCGACGTCCGTGAGGGCGGTGACGCCTCGAAGGCCCCGCACTCGCTGTCCGAGGCGGAGCGCCAGCCGAGCGACGGCATGTCGAGCGGACGGTCCTGGGACGACCCCGACGAGCTCTGACCTGTCGACCGGGTTCCGGGGCCGCCCCCGGACCTGCTGGTCAGCGGGGGAGGGCCCCCGTCAGTCGATCGTGGGCAGCCGGTCCCGGTCGACCGCGACGAGCCGCGGCATGCCCGCGGGAGCGACCTTGCTCAGCGCGACGTAGCGCGCCTCGGCCCGGTGGAGCCGGATGTGCTCGTCGAGCGACCACTCCGGGCCGTTCGTGAGCTGCATCCCGCACGAGCAGTCGATCGTGACGCGCCCCTCGGCCGTGCGACAGACCTGGCCGATGGTCACGTGCGACGTGTGCGCCTCGGCCTTGGCACGGCGCATCGAGGCGCTGACCGGCTCTGCGGTGACGGGTTCGTTGACGCGGGAGTCCACCCGACGAGCCTAGACGCTGCGGGCTGGGCCGGTGGAATCAGTGCTCATGGGCCAGGCCCAGGGCGTGCGCACGCTCGTGCTCGGCCTCGGCGGCCTCGCGGGCCGCTATCCGGGCGCGCACCTCGGCGCGACGCAACGGCGGGACCGTGCTCGGTGGCTGCCTGCGGTCCGGCAGGTCCGCGAGGAGCCTCGTGACGGTCGCGGCGATGTCGGCGACCGCGGCGTCGATCGGACCCCGGGTCGAGGCGCTGACCGTCTGGACGCCGGCGACCTTGCGGACGAACTGCAGGGCCGCCGCCTGGATCTCCTCGTCGGTCGCCGGGGGCTCGAGCCCGCGCAGGGCGGTGATGTTTCTGCACATGCTCTCGACGCTACGGGCCACCCGCCGGACCTTCAAGGGGGGTGCGTCCCGCCGTCGGGCCGCGCGGGGCGACCCTGGCGCGCGATCGCTGCTTCCTGGGGCCGCCCGTGCTGGACGGCGCGGGAGCGACGGGCTACGTCGACTGCGCGTGCTTGGAGTCGTGCCCTGGCGTCAGCGACAGGGGGCTCCGCGTCACACCGTCCACGGGTGGCCGCACCGTGCGCGGCGAGAAGGGTCCGGTCCCGGATGCTGGCGGGGCAGGGCCCGGCAGTCGTGGAGAGCGGCGGCCGACGCCCGTGGTGGGCCGGTGCCTCGTGAGGGCGCGAACATGAGAAAAGGCCGTCCCGGTGGGGGACGGCCTTCGTGGTGGTGGGCGATACTGGGATCGAACCAGTGACCTCTTCCGTGTCAGGGAAGCGCGCTACCGCTGCGCCAATCGCCCAGGGCTGATCTACGAGAGAACAGCGCAAGGGATACTGCTGTGCTGAGAGGTGGAGATGGGATTCGAACCCACGTGCACGGCTTTGCAGGCCGCTGCCTCGCCTCTCGGCCACTCCACCAGGTCGAACCCGACAGGTCCGAAGACCTATCCGAGCGGACGACGGGATTCGAACCCGCGACCCTCACCTTGGCAAGGTGATGCTCTACCACTGAGCCACGTCCGCGCGACCGACCTCGACCGGATCTCTCCGGCGTTTTTCGGCGCGTCACAGACTCTAGCCGACAGATGGGGCAAGAGTCCAAATAGCCCCAGGTGAGAGGCGTGGAGGGCGTAGTTCTCGCGACCCACGGCCTGCGGAGGGCGGGGGGAACTGATCTGTCCGGAGGATCGACCGAGCTCGACCGAGATCGACCGGGCTCGGCCGAGCTGAACCGGGCTCGCCCGGTGCGGACCCGCTGCGTCAGGCCGCCGCCGGCAGGTCCGCGAGACGGGTGGTTGCGCCCGAGACAGGTCTCCGGGGCTGCGTCGCAGACACCCGGGTACACCCACCCATCTGGGCTCGACGGGACGGCAGCGCGGGGCCGGCGGCACGGGGCTGGCAGCGAGTGTCCGGAACGTCAGGACCCCGGGAATGGCAGGGGTCCAGGAACGACGAAAAGGCCGTCCCGGTGGGGGACGGCCTTCGTGGTGGTGGGCGATACTGGGATCGAACCAGTGACCTCTTCCGTGTCAGGGAAGCGCGCTACCGCTGCGCCAATCGCCCAGGGCTGATCTACGAGAGAACAGCGCAAGGGATACTGCTGTGCTGAGAGGTGGAGATGGGATTCGAACCCACGTGCACGGCTTTGCAGGCCGCTGCCTCGCCTCTCGGCCACTCCACCAGGTCGAACCCGACAGGTCCGAAGACCTATCCGAGCGGACGACGGGATTCGAACCCGCGACCCTCACCTTGGCAAGGTGATGCTCTACCACTGAGCCACGTCCGCGCGACCGACCTCGACCGGATCTCTCCGGCGTTTTTCGGCGCGTCACAGACTTTAGTGGACCGAAGCGCCGGGCGTCCAACCGGACGGGCCTCCCCTCGGGGATCGGTAGCGTTGTCACGTGCCAGCTCAGCGATGCCAGAACCCCAGGACCCGCGAAGTTCCGCGGCTTCCTGACGATCCGTCGACACGGGGCAGGTGGGGCGAATGAGGCGCGGGTCACGCTTCGGACCCCTCCGCGAGGGGGCCGGACGGCAGGGGTCGAGGCCCTCTGACCTGCACGGGGACCACGAGACGGCCGGCTCGGCCAGCACGGCCAGCACGGCCGGCTCGAACCGGCCGAACGACCTCGACGTCGACTCACCTGCCGTGACCGGGGACGGGTTCGCGTCGTTCGCCGGCCGCCACGGCGCGGGCGTCGTCGAGTGCATCGACCTGACCGTCGACTCCGCGCGCCTCGCCGAGGGGCTCTGGTTCGTCGTGGCCGACTTCGAGGACCCGTCGCACGGCGGTCGGGCGCGTGCCTGGCGCTTCGCCCACCACGGGAGGACCGAGGCCGACCTGCCCGCGGACGTGACGCCGTCGGGCGGGGAGGGCGACTGGAGCGGGCCCGCGCCCGACGCCTGGCGCAGCTCGCTGTCCCGCGACGAGTACCAGGCCGCCGTGGCGGCCGTCCGCCACGCCGTGCACGAGGGCGACGTCTACCAGGCGAACATCTGCCGCGTGCTGGCGGCACCCCTGCCCGCAGGGGACCGCGAGCCCGACGCACGGGCCCTCGCGCGCATCCTCGCGGCCGGCAACCCCGCCCCCTACGCGGGCGCGATCCACGTCCCCGCGGCGAGCGGCGTCGAGCCCGTGTGGGTCGTGACGGCTTCCCCCGAGCTGTTCCTGCGGCTCGAGGACGGCGTGCTGTCGTCGGGTCCCATCAAGGGCACCGCGCCCACCGTCGACGGCCTGCGGGAGAAGGACCGCACCGAGAACGTCATGATCACCGACCTCGTGCGCAACGACCTGCAGCGCGTGAGCGAGCCGGGGTCGGTCGAGGTCACCGACCTCCTGGCCGTCGAGGCGCACCCGGGCCTCGTGCACCTGGTCTCGCGCGTGCAGGGGCGCGTCACGGTCGAGGAGGGCGCCCCGGGCGGCCTGTGGGGGCAGGTGCTCGACGCGACGTTCCCGCCCGCGTCGGTGTCGGGGGCGCCCAAGTCGTCGGCGCTGCGGATCATCCGTGCGCTCGAACGCGGACCCCGCGGCCCGTACTGCGGGGCCGTCGGCTGGATCGACGGCGAGGCGGGAGAGGCGGAGCTCGCCGTCGGGATCCGGACCTTCTGGTGGACCGACGACGAGCTGCGCTTCGGCACCGGCGCAGGCATCACCTGGGGGAGCGACCCGGCCGAGGAGTGGGCCGAGACCGAGCTCAAGGCCGCGCGGCTCGTCGCGCTCGCGTCGGACGAGCCTGCGGCAGACTGAGGTCATGTCGATCTGGGTGTGGGTGGATGGGTCCTTCGTCGAGCCGCGGGAGCGCGCCCTGAGCGCGCTGGACCACGGCGTGACAGTGGGGGACGGGATCTTCGAGACGTGCGCCGTGTACGGCGGGCAAGCGTTCGCCCTGACGCGTCACCTGCGGCGCCTGGGGCGGTCCGCGGCAGGCATGGGCCTGCCGGCGCCCGACGAGGCGCGCGTCCGCGACGGCGTCGCGCAGGTCCTCGCTGCGGCCGGGGAGAGCGCGGGGCGCCTGCGCATCACGGTCACTGGCGGGTTCGGGCCCCTGGGGTCGGGGCGCGACGACGGCGAGGAGACGATCGTGATCGCCGCGGGCCCGGCCTCGCCCGGACCGACGTCGCGTGCCGTGCGCTCGCCCTGGGTGCGCAACGAGCGCTCGGCCGTGGCGGGCCTCAAGACGACCTCGTACGCCGAGAACGTCGTCGCGCTCGCCGACGCCGTCGCGCGCGGAGGAGACGAGGCGATCCTCGCCAACACCGTCGGCGACCTCTGCGAGGGCACGGGCGCGAACGTCCTCGTCGAGGTCGGCGGCGAGCTCCTGACGCCCCCGCTGTCCTCGGGCTGCCTCGCAGGCATCACGCGAGAGCTCCTCCTGGAGTGGGCCGCGGAGGACGGGATGCCGGTCCGCGAGGCGACGCTCCCGTTCTCGGTCCTCGACCGGCTCGTCGCCTCAGGTCCCGACGGCGGAGCGTCCTCCGGCATGGGCCTGGCCCTCGCGGGGAGCGTGCGCAACATCCAGCCCGTTGTCTCCCTCGACGGCGTCGCCCTGCGTGCCGGGGAGCTGTCGCTCGCGGCGCGCGAGCTGTTCGACCGTCGCCGGCGGGAGCGCATGGACCCGTGAGGGTGAGGGGTTCGTGCGGCTCGTGCGACCCGTGGCCGTCTGGGCGGGCGGTGCCCGGCCAGTTGGCCGCTCGCCTCCGGTGAGCGCGCGGGAAGCCCGGGATCCGGCCGCTGCGAAGCCCGCGGCGCTACGCTGGAGGAGCCCCGTCGCGGCGGGCTGGAAGGTCCGCCCGGAGGCCAGTTCGCGATCTGGGTCAAAATACGGCTAATATCTTCCAGGACGCACGGCCCGACCGAAAGGTCGAGTCACAGCGGGCGATTGGCGCAGTGGTAGCGCGCTTCGTTCACACCGAAGAGGTCACTGGTTCGAACCCAGTATCGCCCACCGAAGGAGAAGGCCCCTGATCAGCGGAAACGCTGGTCGGGGGCCTTCGTCGTCGCTCGACGTGCAACCTGCGCTCCGGGCCGTGGTCCGGCACGGGTGACGACGCCCGCACCCGCGTGGGGCTCGCGTCCCGTGGCGTGCAGCGCCAGGGCCTCGTGTCAGGCTGCGGCCGGTTCGAGCGAGCGCTGAGCGCCCTCTGCGTCCCCCTCGGCGAGCCCGCGATCGATCGCTCGACGAGACGCGAGCCACATCACGACGGCGACGAGGAGCACGGCGGACTCGGAGACGGTCAGCGACCAGACGATGCCCGAGAGCCCGAACCAGAGGTTCCCGAGGATCACGATCGGGACGAAGAGGACGCCCTGTGCCATCGAGATCACGATCGCGGGCGTTGCCCGCCCCGTGGCCTGGAAGAGCGAGGTGAGGAGTCCGGTGAAACCGTTCATGACCATCGCGACGAGCTGCGCCGTGAGGATCGTGACGCCGACCGTGAGCATCGAGGGGTCGGTCGAGAAGGCGGAGAACAGGGGTTCGCGGAAGGCGAGCACGGTCGCCGCCGAGACCAGGGAGATGCCGCCCACCGCGAGCGCGGAGACGCGCACGGCCGAGCGGAGACGGTTCCGGTCGCCCTTGCCGTATGCGTAGGCGAGCAGCGGGAGGACACCGAGCGTGACGCCCATGACGAGGAACTCGGGCACCTGGGCGATGCGGACCGCGACGCCCATGGCGCCGAGCGCGCTGTCGCCGTAGGCGACGGCGAGGTTGTTGAGCACCAGGGACGTCATGATCAGGAAGGACGCCTGGAGCAGCTCGCTCACACCGACGCCGAAGACGGGCTTGAGCACGGAGGGGGAGAGCGTGAACCAGCGCGGAGCGAGGCTCGCGTGCTCGCTGTTGCGGTGCAGCCAGAGGGCGAAGTAGGCGACGAGGCCGAGGTTCGACAGGCCCATCGCGAGGGCCGCGCCGGCGACGCCCTGGTGCAGCACGAGGATGAGCAGGACGTCGAGAACAACGTTGGCGATCGTGGAACCGATGAGGCCGATCATGACCTGGCGGGCGGCACCCTCGGCGCGCACGAGCTGTTCGAGGCAGAACGCTGCGGTCAGCACCGGCACGAAGGCGAGCATGACGCTCACGTAGGCGTTCGTCGCGGGCGCGGCGGCGGCGTCCGCGCCCAGAAGGGACACGAGGGGGTGCAGCAGGAGCAGACCGAGGCTGCCGAAGACAGCCCCGGCGATCACCGACCCCCAGAGGGCGAACGACGAGACGTGCTTGATCCTGCCGGCCTGTGCCGGGTCGCGGTCCACGGCGCCGAGCATCCGGGAGACGAGCGCGCCACCGCCGACGCCGAACACGCCGCCGATAGCCATGACGAGACCGAGCAACGGTGTACCCAGCGTGATCGCGGCGAGGAGTGCGCTGTCGTGGAGCGAGCCGATGAATCCTGCGTTGATGACGTTGTAGACCGCGCCGACGATCATCGCGGCCGCCATGGGCACGCACAGGTGCACCAGGGCGCGGGCGATGGGGGCGGACGCGAGGTACCAGTGATTGGTGCCGACGTCGTCCGTCGTCACCGTGGGGTCGAGGGTGCTGGAGCTCATGACGGCTCCTTTCGGGCAGGGTCGAGCGCGCGTCGGCGGACGCCGACGCGGCGAGGTGCGTGATCGGTGAGGGCGGTGCCCTCGTGGCTACGAGCGGGTGGGCTGCGGCAGCTCGGCGGTGACCTTCGTGAGGAGGGTGAGCAGGGTGGCCCGTTCCTCGGGGGTCAACGGGGCGAGGATCGTCTCGTCGGCCTCTGCCATCGCGACGTCGAAGCCCGCGATGAGCGTGGTCCCCGCCGGTGTGGCGAAGACGCGCTTGCGGCGTTCGTCACCGCTCTGCGTGCGGCGCTCGACCAGACCGCGACGCTCGAGCCCCTGCAGGAGGCTCGAGACGCTCGCCGCGCTCGTCCGGCTGACCTCGGCGATGTCGCGCTGGATCGCACCGGGGTTCTGCACCAAGTACCCGAGGACGAAGGCCTGCTCGTGGCTCAGGTCGCGCTCGCGGATCCAGTCCTCGCCGACCTTGCGCTGCGCCCAGCCGATCCAACGGACCAGCTCGAGGCTGCTGGTGAACCTGATGCCCTGTTCGCTCATGGTTAGAACGCTAATCGTTCGAGGCCTAACTGTCAATCATCGAACTGACGACGCTCGCTGGTGCGCTCGTCTCGCCGTGGACGCCAGGCGACCGATGCAGTTCACCCGTCCGGTGCGACCGCTCGGCCCTCTTCCGCGACCTCTCGGCCCGAACCCGTTCCCTGCCGCCCAGGCCCCTCCATACGTTCGCCGTGTCACCGAGCGCTCCACCGGGAGCCCTCGACCAGCACACGAGGAGACGACATGAGACGACGCGGGAAGATCGCCTGGGGGATCACGGGAGGCGTCACGGCGCTGCTCCTGGCGGGAGCCGGTGCGCTGGCCTACGCGAACCGCCCGCTGTCGCGGGCGCAGGTCGACCAGGCCGTCGAGGCGCGGCTGCGCGACGCGGTCGCGGGCGACACGACGCTGTCCAGCGCGCTGCTCACGGTGTACTCAGGTCCGGAGGACCGGCTCCTGCAGTACGCGGTCGGCACCGAGCGGGCGGGCAGCGACGCCCCCGCGCGGACCGACAGCCCGTACCACTCGGCGAGCGTGGGCAAGACGATGCTCGCGACGGTCTACGGGCAGCTCGTCGACGAGGGGGCGCTCACGTTCGACGACCCGGTCGCGACGTGGCTCGACGCCGAGACCCTCGCCGGCCTGTTCGTCGTCGACGGGACCGACCATGCGTCCGAGGTGACGATCGGGCACCTCCTGGCGCACACGTCGGGCGCCGCCGACTACTTCGAGGGGCCCGTGACGTCGGGCATGCCGGTCCTGGAGCAGGTCTCCGCCGACCCCGACCACCTCTTCACGCCCCAGGAG
The DNA here is from genome assembly GCF_042789955.1 of Oerskovia sp. NPDC056781. Lineage (NCBI taxonomy): Bacteria > Bacillati > Actinomycetota > Actinomycetes > Micrococcales > Cellulomonadaceae > Oerskovia > Oerskovia sp. NPDC056781. Next base: position 1,732 of record NZ_JBHUAD010000068.1, on the reverse strand, counting down.
CTGCTCGCGTTCTCGCGGGACCACCAGGAACCGGTCGGCACCCCGGGCGAGACGTTCGCCTACTCCGACACCGGCTACCTGCTCCTGGGGCTCGCGCTCGAGCGGATCGAGGGCGCGCCCTACGCGCAGGTCCTCGACGAGCGCCTCTTCGCCCCGCTCGGGATGGCCGACAGCCGCCTCCTGACCGAGTTCGGCGAGGGCACGGACATCCTGTCCCTGACGGCCGACGGCGTCGACATCAGTCGGCGGAACGCGCTCTCGGTCGACTGGGCGGGCGGGGGAGTGGTGACCACGATGGACGACCTGCTGCTCTTCCTGCGAGCGCTCATGGGCGGCGATCTCGTCTCGGACGAGGTGCTCGCGGCGATGACGACCTTCGAGCACGACGTGGACAAGGGCATCGGCTACGGCATGGGCATGATGCAGTTCCGCTTCTCGGAGCTCTCACCGCTCCTGTTCGCGATGTCCGACGTGCACGGTGCGGTCGGCGCGACGGGGACGTACGCGCTGTACGATCCGAGCGGCGACACGTACTACATCGCGAACTTCGGCTCGCTCGACCACCGCCAGAAGGCGATCGAGGAGCTCGTGCAGGTCCGGTTGCTGGTCGACCGGCTGCGGGACTAGTCGGACCACGACGGGCAAGGACGATCCATGGTGCAGCTGGTCTGCTCGCCAGCGGTGGCGGAGCGGCTCCGCCGGGAGCTCGCCGCCGTCGGGATCGCCGTCGACGACGACGGGTGGGCTCTCGTCGAGCGCGGATTCGAGGTCCCCGCGGACAGGCCTGCCGTGGTCTTCGACCCGCTCGACCACGTCGAGGTCGCGCGGATGCTCGCGACAGGGCTGCGCGAGGGGACCGCGGGGCCGCCCCGGATGCTCACGGGCCAGAGCGGCAGCTCGTTCACGGTCATCGCACCGCGTGAGGTGCGCTACTTCGAGGCCGCTGCCGACGGCATCGTCGCGTGCACCGCCACCGGGCGCTACCGGGTGCGCGAGACGTTGGCGCACTACGAGTCGGCCTGGGCCGGGCTGGGGTTCCTCCGCGTCAACAAGTCGCAGCTCGCGAACCTCCTGCACGTGACCGAGATCGTGCCCTGGTTCAACTCGCGCTACGTGCTCCGGCTGACCGGTGGTGCCGAGCTGGAAGTGTCCAAGACCTACGCCAAGCGCCTGCGCAGCGCGCTGAAGATGTGAGGAGGAACGCATGAACTTCCGGAGCGTCGTGAGCTCGTTCTTCCTCGGCCTGGGGATCGGCGTCGTCGTGATCCTGGCGAACGCCGGTACGGGCGACCCGGGGCTGTGGGCGCTGACGGTGCTGGCGAGCGGTGGCATCGGGATGCTCGTCGGGCTGGTCACCGAGTGGCTCACGTCGCTGCTGCCGATCCGGCTCGCGCGCCCCCGCACCTACTTCCTCGTCAACGGGCTCATCGCGCTCGTGACGACGGCCGCGATCATGCTGGGCCTCGCGGGGTTGGCCGCCGGGACGGGCGTGGGTACCGGGCCGCAGGGCGGGGCGCGGGACTGGTGGCCCGTCGTCGGGCTCGTGCTGATCATCGTCGTCGTCGCGAACGTCGCCGACTACCTGGTGTTCCGCTGGACGAGGGCGCGGCTGCGCACGGTGCAGGCGTCGCTCGGTCAGGCATCCGTCGAGCAGGAGTCGGCCGAACCGCCCGATGCGGACTGACCCGTCCGGCCCCGCCCCCGACGACGGCGCCCCACCCGGTCGACCGGG
>NZ_JBHUAD010000067.1:0-17667 GCF_042789955.1 Oerskovia sp. NPDC056781 | reverse complement strand
GCGCTCGGAGCGTTCAGTCGCGGACGCGGAACGAGAGCAGCGTCCAGGTGAGCGACGTGACGAGCAGACCCGCGCCCAGCATGTGCGCCGCGACCAGGATCTCCGGCAGGCCCGTGAAGTACTGGACGTAGCCGATCAGGCCCTGCAGGAGCGTCACGGCAACGAGCACGACGACCGCCTTGCGGGCACGGACGGGCGCGTCCGACTGCCGGAGGACGCGCACCGCGAGCACGACGAGCACGATCAGGAACAGCCACACCGAGGCCGCGTGGACCTTGCTGATGAGCGCCGGGTCGAGCGCGAAGCGGTACGCGACCTCGTCGTCGCCCCCGTGCGGGCCCGATCCCGTGGCCAGGACGCCCAGGACGAGGAGCGGTACCGAGACGGCCGCGAGCACGCGCCCCACGACACGGGTGCCCGCGTCGACGACGGCCACCGGGGCCTCGTCACCCTCGCCGTGGCGGTAGAGGAGGTATGCCGAGACCCACACGAGCGCGGCCGAGACGAGGAAGTGGAACCCGACGACCGCGGGGTGCAGGTGCAGCAGCACCGTGATGCCGCCGATCACGGCCTGGGCCGCGACGCCACCGAGCGGCGCCCAGCCGAGCCGCCGGTACGAGGACGAGCGCGAGGCGTCCGTCCACACGAGCAGCAGGAGCGCGACCGCGATGATCCCGAGCACGCCCGTGAGCGTGCGGTTGCCGAACTCGATGATCGGGTGGATCGACATCGCGGAGTGGAACTCGGGCGTGAAGCTCCCGGGCTCGCACAGCGGCCACGTCGAGCAGCCGAGCCCCGAGCCCGTCAGGCGCACCGCGCCCCCGGTCACGATGATGCCGATCTGGCCGACGAGGTTCGCGACGAGGACCGGTCGGGTCCAGCGGCGGAAGCGGTCGACCTTCGCGTACCAGGCGGGGGAGGTGGGTACGGGGGCGAGTTCTGCGCTGCTCACCGTCCAAAGGTAGCCGCGCGGGGAGCGGCCCCCGCTATCCGGGCGCGGCGTCCGGGTGTGATGTTGGCCCGGATCGGCAGCGGCGCTGCGGGGGACCGAGCGAGCACGTTCCCGGACGCGAGCCTCGAGCAGGTGAGTTTTTGACAAGAGCGATACTCTGACGAGACGTTTTCTCGACCGTCCAGGGGGATCGCATGGTTGCTCGCCGTCCGTCCGTCGTCGCTCGGCCCGGCCGCCTGCTGGCGACGACCCTGACCCTGGTCGTCCTCGCGGGCTGCACCTCGGGGGGAGAGCCGCAGCCCGGCCCGAGTGCAGCACGCGAGGCCGACCGCAGCCGGACGAGCGCACCGCCGGACACGACGCCGAGCCCGACCTCGACCGCCGCGGACGGAGCGGGGGACGGGGACCAGGAACTGCCTGCCGTGACAGGACCCGCGGACGACCCCGACGAGTACGTGCCGGACCCCGAGGAGGTGCGCCGAGCGCTGGTCGACACCCACACGCCGCTCATGGTGCTCCAGCCGAAGGGCTTCTCGGCGTCCCACCGGTTCGCGGCCCGTGACGGGTGGACCGTCCTGAGCTCGAACGGGTGGTGCGCCCTGTCCAGCACCACCGTCGCCGCCCCGACGGACGGCCCGACGGACGACGTCCCCGGCGCCGCGCGGGACGCCTCGTTCAGCGTCCTGCGGGACGTCCTCGCCGCCGAGCAAGGCGCGAAGAACGTGTCCGCGGAGTCGGAGTCCCTCGTGTTCGGGGAGGAGCGGACCGAACCGCGCAAGGGGACGAACGTCGCGACCCAGGAGTGGACCGTCGAGCGCTCAGGATCGCCCGTCCGGAGCCGGGTCCTGGCTCGGGCGACCACGCGCACGAGCTACTCCGGGGTGGCGATGCGGACCAGCACCGTCCTGTCCTTCGAGTGCACGGGCACGTCGATCGACGAGAAGGCCTGGTCCAGCGTGCTGGAGTGGCTGCGCCTTCCGGCCACGGCGGCAGAGTCCGCAGGGGTCTGGCCCGGCGCCTGAGGCGTCCTGGGCCGGCCCGGCCTGGTCCGACCCGGCCCGCGAGACGCCCGTCGGTCGCTGAGCGGCTCAGGGCAGGCGGACCGTCAGTGCCAGCGGAACAGCTTGCCCGCTCCCCACCCGAGGGCCGCGGTCCAGCCGAGCAGCACGACCACCGAGAACGCGGGCACCTCGCCGAGGAGCAGCGCGCCCCGCATGGCCTCGCCGAGCGCGCCCGACGGGAGCAGCAGCGCGACCTGCTCGAGCGCCCCGGGGAGCTGGGACGCAGGGACGAGCACGCCGCCCGCGACGGTCAGCAGGACGAGCAGCAGGTTCGCGACCGCCAGCACGCCCTCGGCGCGCAGCGTCCCCGCGAGCAGGAGCGCGAGGCTCGTGAACGCGGCGGTGCCGAGCAGCACCGCGAGCAGCGCGGGCAGGATGCCCGCCGGGTCCGGGGACCAGCCGAGGGCGAGGGCGACCCCGCCGAGCACGACCACCTGGACCACCTCGACCGCGAGCACCCCGAGGATCTTCCCCGCGAGCAGGCCTCCGCGGCCCAGCGGCGTCGTGGACAGCAGCCGCAGGACGCCGTTGCGGCGGTCGAACGCCGTCGCGATGGCCTGCGACGTGAACGCCGTCGACATGACGGCGAGGGCCAGGACGCCCGGTGTCACGAAGTCGATGCGCGAGTACCCCTGCGTGTCGAGGTCGATGAAGGACGTGCGAGCGAGTCCGACGAGCAGCATCACGGGCAGGACGATCGTCACGAGCAGCTGCTCGCCGTTGCGCAGGATCATGCGCGTCTCGAAGGCGGTCTGCGACGCGACCCGGCGCCATGCGGGGGCGGCCCCGTCGGTCGGGGCCGGCGCGGCGGGGTCCGAGGCGACCGGTCCGGCCGTGGTCTGGTCGGTCATCGGAGCTCTCGTCCTGTCAGGTCGAGGAACACGTCCTCGAGGGTGCGGCGGCCGATCGTGAGGCGCGAGGCGAGCGCGCCCTCGTCCGCGAGCCACGCGGTCACGAGGGCGACGGTCGACGGGTCGACCGGCCCGGTCACGCTGTACGAGCCGGGCTGAGTCTCGGTGACGGTCCACGCCGAGGCGGGCGACGTCGTCGGGCCGGACTCGACCCGCTTGCGGAGCGCGCCGGTGTCCAGGCCCTCGCGCGCCTCGAGCCGCAGCGTACGGTTCCCGTCCGCGGACGGACCCGCGTGCAGGAGCTCCGAGGTCGCGCCCGAGGCGATGACCTGCCCGTGGTCCACGATGTACACGTGGTCCGCGAGGTCCTCGGCCTCGTCCATGAGGTGGGTCGTCAGGACGATGCCGACGCCGTCCGCGCGCAGCTCGCGCACGAGCTCCCACACCGCGTGCCGGCTCTGGGGGTCCATGCCCGCGCTCGGCTCGTCGAGGAACACGACCTCGGGGCGGCCCACGATCGCCGCGGCGAGCGCGAGGCGCTGACGCTGACCGCCCGACAGGCGCCGGACGGTCGTCCGGGCGAAGCTCGCGAGCCCCAGGCGTTCCGTGATCTCCGCCACGTCCCGAGGGTTCGCGTACATCAACGCGACGTGGTGCAGCATCTCCAGCGCGCGCACGCCCGTGGGCAGGCCGCCGTCCTGGAGCATGACGCCGACACGCGGGCGCAGGTCGCGCGCGTTCAGCAGCGGGTCGAGCCCGAGGACCCGCACGCTGCCCTCGTCGGGGGCGCGCAGGCCTTCGCAGCACTCGATCGTGGTGGTCTTGCCGGCCCCGTTGGGGCCGAGGACGGCGGTCACGGCGCCTCGGGAGGCGGTCAGGCTCAGGTGGTCGACGACCGCCCGGCCGTCATAACGCTTGACCACGTCCTGGAGGACGACGGCGGGGGAGTCGGGCACGGTGGCGATTGTAGGGGAGCGGGCTGGGGGCGGCTGTGAGGTACGCCTTGCTTGCGTCGGAACAATTAGCGCATGAGACTGTTACCTATATCGACGACGCCTCCCGGGACCGCGCGCGCCCGCGGACCAGGCGGAAGGAACCCAGCAGGCCGACGACGTGGAGGTGAGGCATGAGCGACGACGCACGTACCACCCGCGCCGTGCCGCCCGCAGGACCCGTCGCCCTCCAGTCCTCGAACGACACGCACGTCCCGGTCGACGGTGACGGCACCACGCGCGAGCGCGTCCTCGCGCTCATCGTCTCCGACGGTCCCGTGAGCGCTGCCTCGCTCGCGACCGACCTCGGTCTCACGCCCGCAGGCGTCCGCCGTCACCTCGCCCAGCTCGAGACCGACGGGCTCATCGCCGTCCACGAGTCGGGCGCGGGCACCGGGATGCGCGGGCGTCCCGCCCGCCACTACGTCGCGACGAACCGAGGCCAGTCCGAGCTCTCGGGCGCCTACCCCGACCTCGCGACCCAGGCGCTGCGCTACCTGCGCGACGTCGCCGGGGAGGACGCGGTCGAGGAGTTCGCCCACCGCCGTCTCGAGGAGCTCACCGGCCGCTACGCGAGCCGCATCACGGCCGACGACGTCGCGGGCCGGGCCGAGCAGCTCGCGACCGTCCTCGCGGAGGACGGGTTCGCGGCGAGCGTGCGCCCCGTCGCCGGCACCGCGACCGTGCAGCTCTGCCAGGGGCACTGCCCCGTACAGCACGTCGCCGAGGAGTTCCCCCAGCTCTGCGACGCCGAGGCCCAGGTCTTCTCCCAGCTCCTCGGCTCGCACGTCCAGCGGCTCGCGACCCTCGCGGGCGGCGGGCACGCCTGCACGACCAACGTCCCCGTGCTCCCCGCGGTGACCCGCGCACCCGAGGCGAGCGACGCCGTCGGGCACCAGAGCACCGGACGCCGTGCCACCGCGCGCGGACCGCGCGCCCCGGCGCACCCCCCCAGCACGACACCCTGAACCGACAGGTTCATCGACCACCGCCCCACCGCCCCCCTCCGTCGTCGACGGAACGTGGAAGGAATGACATGAGCGCTCCCACCCAGGACACCGCCGGCGTGTCCCAGAGCACCGGCCAGTCCGACGAGGAGATCATCGCCTCGATCGGCTCCTACGGCTACGGCTGGCACGACAAGGACGACGCCGGCGCGACGGCGCAGCGTGGCCTCTCCGAGGCGGTCGTGCGCAACATCTCCGCGCTCAAGAGCGAGCCCGAGTGGATGCTGAACTACCGCCTCAAGGCCCTGCGCCTGTTCGACAAGAAGCCCATGCCCAACTGGGGCAGCGACCTGTCGGGCATCGACTTCGACAACATCAAGTACTTCGTGCGGTCCACCGAGAAGCAGGCGACCTCGTGGGACGACCTGCCCGAGGACATCAAGGAGACCTACGACAAGCTCGGCATCCCCGAGGCGGAGAAGCAGCGCCTCGTCGCCGGCGTCGCGGCCCAGTACGAGTCCGAGGTGGTCTACCACCAGATCAACGAGGAGCTCGAGAAGCAGGGCGTCATCTTCCTCGACACCGACACCGCGCTGCGCGAGCACCCCGAGCTCTTCCAGGAGTACTTCGGCACCGTCATCCCCTCGGGTGACAACAAGTTCGCCGCGCTCAACTCGGCCGTGTGGTCCGGCGGCTCGTTCGTCTACGTCCCCCCGGGCGTCCACGTCGAGATCCCGCTCCAGGCCTACTTCCGCATCAACACGGAGAACATGGGCCAGTTCGAGCGCACGCTGATCATCGCGGACGAGGGCTCGTACGTGCACTACGTCGAGGGCTGCACCGCCCCGATCTACTCGAGCGACTCGCTGCACTCCGCGGTCGTCGAGATCATCGTCAAGAAGAACGCCCGCGTGCGCTACACGACCATCCAGAACTGGTCGAACAACGTGTACAACCTCGTCACCAAGCGTGCGACGGCCGCCGAGGGCGCGACGATGGAGTGGGTCGACGGCAACATCGGCTCCAAGGTCACCATGAAGTACCCCGCGATCTACCTGCTCGGCGAGCACGCCAAGGGCGAGACGCTGTCGATCGCGTTCGCGGGCGAGGGCCAGCACCAGGACGCGGGCGCCAAGATGGTGCACGCCGCCCCCCACACGTCCTCCTCGATCGTCTCGAAGTCCGTGGCGCGCGGCGGTGGGCGCACGTCCTACCGCGGCCTCGTCCAGGTCCTCGAGGGAGCGGAGCACTCCGCCTCCACCGTTCTGTGCGACGCGCTGCTCGTCGACCAGATCTCCCGGTCCGATACCTACCCGTACGTCGACGTCCGCGAGGACGACGTCTCGATGGGTCACGAGGCGACCGTGTCGCGCGTGAGCGAGGACCAGCTGTTCTACCTCATGTCCCGAGGCATGGCAGAGACCGAGGCCATGGCCATGATCGTGCGCGGGTTCGTCGAGCCCATCGCCCGTGAGCTGCCCATGGAGTACGCGCTCGAGCTCAACCGCCTCATCGAACTGCAGATGGAAGGGTCCGTCGGCTAAATGACTACTACTGCGAGCACCACACAGACCGAGCCGGTCGGCCTGAGCACGGACCACTCCCAGGCCGTCCAGGACGGCGCTCACTCGCACGGGGTCGGCGGCACGCCGCAGGGCTCCCGCGCCGAGCGCATCACCTCGTTCGACCCGGCCGTCATCACCGAGCCCACGGGCCGCGAGGAGGAGTGGCGCTTCTCCCCGGTCAAGCGGCTCGCCCCGCTGTTCTCGACGACGCTCGGCAGCGCCGGCGTGCGTACGACCGTGGTCGACGCGCCCGAGGTCACGGTCGAGATCGTCGGCCGCGACGACGAGCGGCTCGGCCGCGCGGGCGTCCCGGGCGACCGCACCGCCGTGACGGCGTGGAACGCGTTCGACGAGGCGACCGTCGTCACCATCCCGGCCGAGGCCGTGGCCAGCGACGTCACGTCCGTGCGCATCGAGGGCCTGTCCGACGAGCCCACCGCGACGCACCTGCTGGTGCACGCGCAGCGCCACAGCGAGTCCGTCGTCGTCATCGACCACGTGGGCTCCGCGACGCTCACCGAGACCGTCGAGATCGTCGTCGAGGACGGCGCGCACCTCACGGTCGTGTCCGTGCAGGACTGGAGCGCGGGCGCCGTGCACGCGAGCTCGCACCGCGCACGCATCGGCCGCGACGCCAAGCTCAAGCACGTCGTCGTGACGTTCGGCGGCGACGTCGTCCGCGTGACCCCCGACGCCGAGTTCACCGGCACCGGTGGCGAGGTCGAGATGGTCGGCCTGTACTTCGCGGACGCCGACCAGCACCAGGAGCACCGCCTCTTCGTCGACCACGCCGTCCCGAGCTGCAAGTCGCGCGTCACGTACAAGGGCGCGCTGCAGGGCGAGGGCGCGCACACCGTCTGGGTCGGCGACGTGCTGATCCGCACCGAGGCCGAGGGCACCGACACCTACGAGCTCAACCGCAACCTCGTCCTCTCCGACGGTGCGCGCGCGGACTCCGTGCCGAACCTCGAGATCGAGACCGGCCTCATCGAGGGGGCCGGGCACGCCTCGGCCACCGGTCGCTTCGACGACGAGCAGCTCTTCTACCTGCAGGCGCGAGGCATCCCCGAGACCGACGCACGTCGCCTCGTGGTCCGCGGCTTCTTCGCCGAGCTCATCCAGGAGATCGGCGTCCCGTCGGTCGAGGAGCGCCTGCTGGAGTCGATCGAGGCCGAGCTCGCCAAGTCGATGAGCGTCATCGAAGGCCGGTGACCCGACCCGCATGACTGCACAGCTTGCTTGCATGACAGACGACGTGGCGCCCGAGGAGGCGCTGCGTGTGGAGCTCGAGGGCGAGAGCGGCCCCGTCGAGGTCGCGGTCGTCCGCGACGGCGACGGGAACTGGCACGCCATCTCGGACATCTGCTCCCACGGCGCGGTCTCGCTGTCCGACGGCGAGGTCGAGGGCTGCTTCATCGAGTGCTGGCTGCACGGCTCGCAGTTCGACCTGCGGACCGGCATGCCCACCGCGCTGCCCGCGATGCGCCCCGTGCCCGTCTACCCGGTCACGATCGACGGCGAGCGCGTGCTCGTCGACATCGACCAGACCGTCTCCCCGTCCTGACCCCCTGAACTTTCTCGAATACTGGAGAACACCACATGTCCACTCTGGAGATCCGCGACCTGCACGTCAGCGTCGAGACCAAGGAAGGGCCGAAGCCGATCCTGCGCGGCGTCGACCTGACCATCAACGCCGGCGAGACCCACGCGATCATGGGCCCCAACGGCTCGGGCAAGTCGACCCTCGCGTACTCGATCGCCGGCCACCCCAAGTACACGATCACGAGCGGCACCGTGACGCTCGACGGCGAGGACGTCCTCGCGATGACCGTCGACGAGCGTGCCCGCGCAGGCATGTTCCTCGCCATGCAGTACCCGGTCGAGGTCCCCGGCGTGTCCGTCTCGAACTTCCTGCGCACCGCGAAGACCGCGATCGACGGTGAGGCCCCCGCGCTGCGCACGTGGGTCAAGGACGTCAAGGGCGCCATGGAGAACCTGCGCATGGACTCGTCCTTCGCGGAGCGCTCGGTCAACGAGGGCTTCTCCGGTGGTGAGAAGAAGCGCCACGAGATCCTGCAGATGGAGCTCCTCAAGCCCAGCATCGCGATCCTCGACGAGACCGACTCGGGCCTCGACGTCGACGCGCTGCGCATCGTCTCCGAGGGCGTCAACCGCGCCAAGGAGTCCACGGACGTCGGCGTGCTGCTCATCACGCACTACACGCGCATCCTGCGCTACATCAAGCCGGACTTCGTGCACGTGTTCGTCGACGGCCGCATCGCCGAGGAGGGGGGCCCCGAGCTGGCCGACCGCCTCGAGAACGAGGGCTACGACCGCTTCCTGACGACGGGCGCGGCCACGGCCTGACTGGGCCTGCGGGTGGCCGGTCCGCCGGCCTCCCGCCCGCCGGACCGCCGGCGGGCACCTGACACCTTGAGGAGACATCCGATGACCACCACCGACACCGTGCGGGCAGGGCTGAGCGCCACCGAGCTCGCCGCCGTGCGAGCCGACTTCCCGCTGCTCGCCCGCACGGTGCGGGGTGGTCGTCCGCTCGTCTACCTGGACTCGGGCGCCACGTCGCAGAAGCCGCAGGTCGTCCTCGACACCGAGGTCGACTTCTACGAGGAGCGCAACGCTGCGGTGCACCGCGGCGCGCACCAGCTCGCGGAGGAGGCGACCGAGGCGTTCGAGGACGCCCGGTCGGCGGTCGCCCGCTTCGTGGGGGCCGACGCCGACGAGATCGTCTGGACGTCCGGGGCGACGGCCGCGATCAACCTCGTCACGTACGCGCTGTCGAACGCGACGATCGGTCGCGGGGGAGAGGCGGCCCGCCGCTTCGCCCTGGCGCCGGGCGACGAGATCGTCCTGACCGAGGCCGAGCACCACGCCAACCTCGTGCCGTGGCAGGAGCTCGCCGCGCGCACGGGCGCCGTGCTGCGCTGGTTCGGCGTCGACGACGACGGGCGCATCCGCGTCGACGAGGCGGACTCGGTCATCACCGAGCGCACGCGTGTCGTCGCGTTCACGCACGCCTCGAACGTGACGGGCGCGATCACGCCCGTCGCGCCGATCGTGGCACGGGCCAAGGAGGTCGGGGCGCTCACGTTCCTCGACGCGTGCCAGTCCGTGCCGCACCTGCCCGTCGACCTGCACGCCCTCGACGTCGACTTCGCGGCGTTCTCCGGGCACAAGATGCTCGGCCCCACGGGGGTCGGGGCGCTCTACGGGCGGCGCGAGCTGCTCGAGGCGCTGCCCCCGGTCACGACCGGCGGGTCGATGATCGAGGTCGTCACCATGACGGAGGCGACGTACATGCCGCCGCCGCAGCGCTTCGAGGCCGGCACGCAGGCCGTCGCGCAGATCGTCGGCCTCGGCGTCGCCGCACAGTACCTCGACGAGCTGGGCATGGAGAACGTCGCGGCCCACGAGCACGACCTCGCGGTCGAGCTCCTCACGATCGCCGACATCCCGGGCGTGCGGATCATCGGCCCGGCCGTACCGGAGGACCGTCTCGCGGTCGTCTCGTTCGTCGTCGAGGGCGTCCACGCGCACGACGTGGGCCAGGTGCTCGACGCCGCCGGCATCGCCGTGCGGGTCGGTCACCACTGCGCCCAGCCGCTGCACCGCCGGTTCGGGATCGCCGCCACGGCGCGCGCCTCGGCCTCGGTGTACACGACGTCCGAGGACGTCACGGCGTTCCGGGAAGGTTTGGCGGGGGTCCGGGCGTTCTTCTCAGTGGACTGACACGCGCACGTCCACGTCGACCGTGGGCGCCTCGCGGCCTGTCTCGTCCCCGCTTTCCAGCGCACCGCAGGATGTACCGAAGGAGCAGGACCCCAGCAATGAGCAGCTCGTTGGAGCAGATGTACCAGCAGGTCATCCTCGACCACGCGAAGTCCCCGCACGGGCGAGGTTTCGTCGACCTGTCGGAGGGGCACCTCCACGGTGAGTCGCACCAGATCAACCCCACGTGCGGCGACGAGGTCACGATGCGCGTCGAGTTCGACACCGCGGACCCGAAGGTCCCGACCATCTCGAGCGTGAGCTGGGAGGGCCAGGGCTGCAGCATCTCGCAGGCCTCGCTGTCGGTGCTCACCGACCTCGTGACCGGTGCGCCCGTCGCGGAGTCCGAGCACCTCGGCGACCTCTTCCGCCAGCTCATGCAGTCGCGCGGCAAGGGACTCGACGAGGACCTCGAGGACGAGCTCGGGGACGCCACGGCCTTCACCGGGGTCGCGCAGTTCCCGGCCCGTATCAAGTGCGCGTTGCTCGGCTGGGCCGCGCTGCGTGACACCCTGGCGACGTCGGGAGTCCTCGCAGACACCCACGCCACCCAGCCCGCGCTCGACCAGACCACGTCCCCGCAGTCACCCCAGGAGAACCGATGACGACCGAGACCCCCGCCGCCGCTGCGGCGCCGACCCCGCCGACCGCGGCCGACGTCGAGGAGGCCATGCGCGACGTCATCGACCCCGAGCTCGGGATCAACGTCGTCGACCTCGGCCTCGTCTACGGCATCCAGGTCGACCAGAACAACCACGCGGTCATCGACATGACGCTCACCTCGGCGGCCTGCCCGCTGACGGACGTCATCGAGGACCAGTCGGCGCAGGCCCTCGACGGGCTCGTCGACGGCTTCCGCATGAACTGGGTCTGGATGCCGCCGTGGGGCCCCGAGAAGATCACGCAGGACGGCAAGGACCAGCTGCGCGCGCTGGGCTTCAACGTCTGACGCTCGCCTCAGGGGCCTGCGTCGAAGGGGCCGTCGTTCCTCCCGGGACGGCGGCCCCTTCGACGTGCACGTCGGTTCACGCCACCGCGAGCCGGGGGACGGGGTCGGCGTCGGCCGAGCCCCCGAGGCGAGCGGTGCCGCCCGACGTCACTTCGAGTGCTTGTGGTTCGTCCCCGGGTAGACGGCGTCCACCTCCACCTCGACGAGCCATCCGTTGACCGGAAGGTTCTCGATCTCGAGCGCGAACCGCGAGGGACGCGCCTCGTTGACGACCATCGGCTTGGTCGTCACGGAGCCGAGCTGCACGTCGAGCGTCGCACCCGTCGCGAGGTTCGTGTTGGCGAAGAACTGCCGGTACGCCCGGTTCCACCCGGCGAAGTCCATCTTCGCCTCGCCCTCGGGGTTCTGGAGGAAGACCCGCATCGAGACGACGTCCTCGTAGGACAGTCCGGCCTTCGTCAGGTTCTCGCCGATGCGCATGAGGGCGTTGATGCCCTGGGCCTCGGTGACGGTGACCCCGGCCGGCAGCTGCCCCCCGGGAAAGACGTCGGTCGGGATGTACCGGGCCTCGGCGGACACGCCGGGGGCCGTGTTCATCGCCGACGGACCGAGTCCCGAGGACTTGTACCAGGAGACGTTCTTGCCGATCGCGACCCCGTCGGCGATCGAGGCGGTGTCTCCGGTGATGAACGAGACGGCCTCGGTCGGCGCGGGCTCGAAGAGGTTGGCCTTCGCGTAGGCGGTGCCCGGGACGGCGACGGCTGCGGTCACGACGACCGCAGCGACGATCTTGACGCTGTTCTTCATGAGGACCTCCAGTGGCGGTGCAGCGCGCGGGACGCCTGGCACGTGTAGGTCCGGTGGGTACCGGATGGCGAGGACCGTAGTGAGGTGCCGTTTCGGCGCGATGAACGCCGAGGTTCGGGCCGAAGTCGGACCCACGACTCGGATCGCCGGATCCGCGTGCAGAGGGCATCCGGCAGGAACCTCGCGAAACAGACTTGTTACCACGGGCAACTGTCAGGAAACACCGAGGAACCGCCCAGGGAACCTGGGCCGCCTAGCGTCACGCACGGTGCTGGCGGCGGCACCTGGCGCTCGCGGCCGTGGACCCCGTCCGTCAGACCGACAAGACGAGAGGTAGGGCATCGTGGTCTCAGAAAACGGCTCCTCCGGCGTCTCGCGCCGCAGCTTCCTCCAGGCAGTCGGCGTGGGTTCCAGCGCCGGGGTCATGTTCGCGACGATGGGCGCCGTCGGGCTGGCCCCGACGGCCGCGGCGCAACCGCGGAACGAGTCCTGGACGCCCCCGAGGGGCAGCGACTTCTCGCTGACCGGGCGCGCCGCCAAGAAGGTCGTGGTCGTCGGTGCGGGACCCGCCGGGCTTGCGTCGGCGTACGAGCTGCAGAAGGCCGGCTACCGGGTGACGGTGCTCGAGGCCCGTCACCGGGCGGGCGGCCGGACGCTGACGATACGCAACGGCGACTCCGAGACGGACATCAACGGCGTCAAGCAGACCGCCCGGTTCTCCGACGGCACGTACATGAACGCGGGCGCCGGGCGCATCGCCCAGTGGATGGTGACGATGGACTACCTGCGCGAGCTCGGGGTGCCGTACGAGGTCTTCACCAACGCCAACGCCGACGCCTACCTCTACAACGAGCGCTCGGGCGCGACCCCGGGCAACCCGGTCCGGTATCGCACGGCCAAGGCCGACGTCTTCGGCTACACCTCGGAGCTGCTGAGCATGGCGGCCGACCAGGGCGCGCTCGACCAGAAGCTGACCGCCGCGGACAAGGAGAACCTGCGCTCCTTCCTGCGCAGCTGGGGGTCGCTGGCGGCCGACGGGAAGTACCAGGGCGGGAGCAACCGCGGGTACTCGGTCTATCCGACGGCGTGGAACGAGCACGGCACGCCGCTGCCCGGACCGGGCACGGTCTCGGAGGTGCTCGCCTCGAAGGTGGGGCAGTACTTCCCGTTCGAGATCAACTGGGAGCAGTCGATGCTCATGTTCCAGCCCAAGGGCGGCATGGACACGACCTACGAGTACTTCGTGCGCGCCATCGGCAAGCAGAACGTGCTCTTCAACTCACCGGTCACCGGGGTCGAGAACACGAGCCGCGGGGTCAAGGTCACCTACACGGCGGCGAACGGCAAGGCTCGCCAGATCGACGCCGACTTCGCGGTCGTGTCCGCCCCGGCAGGGCTCATGCGTCGCTGGAGCACCAACTGGGGCCCGGACATCGACGCAGCGCTGGGCGAGTTCGCGGTCGGTTCTCCTGCGGGCAAGATCGGCCTCCAGTACCGGTCGCGCTTCTGGGAGGACGACCACCGCATCTACGGCGGCATCACCGAGACCGACATGGACCTGGCCCACATCTGGTACCCGTCCTACGGGTACGGGGAGCGCAAGGGTCTCGTCGTCGGCTACTACAACACGGGGGCCAACGCGCGGGCCTACGCGGACATGGCGCCCAAGCAGCGCGAGCTGCGCGCGGTCGAGCAGGGCGTCAAGATCCACGGCGAGAAGTACCGGACCGAGCTCGAGAGCTCGTTCTCGATCGCGTGGCACAAGGTGCCGTACATCGAGGGCGCCTGGGCGTACCCGAACACCGAGTCCGCGCGCTTCAAGCAGCTCCAGCAGGGCGCGGGCAACGTCTACTTCGCGGGGGACTGGATGTCCGAGATCTCTGCCTGGCAGCACGGTGCGTTCTGGTCGGCGCGGTACGCCGTGCAGAACCTCCACCAGCGCGTCATGTCGAGCTGACGCGGTGACCACGTCCGGGGTTCTCGGGTCGTCCGAGGACCCCGGACCGCTCCTTGCTCGAGGCGCGCTCGTCAGCGGCTGGGTGCGGGGCTCGGAGCCGACGTGCTGGATTCTTGTCCGACCTGGCACCCTCACCCGTCGGCGAGCGCGAGCGGCGGGCCTTCCAGGACTCGAGGGCGGTACTCGACGATCTGGATGCCGGTGTCGAAGGTGCGGTGCTCGGTCATCTCGAGGGCCACGTCGGGATACCCGTCGTAGATCCGTTCGGACCCGGTCGCGCCGGTGATCACGGGGAACATCCCGACCCGGAACCGGTCGACGAGCCCGGCTCGCAGCAGCGCCCGTGCCACGCTGAGGCTGCCGATCGTGCTGAGGATCCCGTCCTCCTCGTCCTTCATGGCGCGGACCGCTTCCACCGCGTCGCCGCGCACCAACGTGGAGTTGGCCCACGTCAACGGCTCGGCGAGCGTGCTGGAGAAGACCACCTTCCGAGCCGCCGTGAGCTCGTCGACCGATGCCTCCTCGTCGGCCGTGAACTCGTCCGTCCCTTCCGGCATCTGACCGGCCGCGAAGCCCGACATCAGCCGGTAGGTGTTCGCGCCCATCAGGTAGGTGACCTCGGGCTGCTCCTGCAGCCACGTGAGGTACTCAGGGCCTTCGAGCCCCCAGAACCCGGGCCAGCCCTCGCCCGACGCGTAGCCGTCGAGCGAGGTGATGAAGTCGACCAGCAGCTCAGCCATCGGTTCGTCCCCGTCCGTGTCGTTCCCCTGCGGTGGTGCCGCTCGGTGACGGCCTGGTCTCACCCTTGAGTCTCACCCTTGAGACGGCGGCACGACCGGAAACTCATCGGCCCGGGGCGCTCAGAGCGTCGACGCCTCGAGCGCGTTGCAGTCCTGGAACGTCCCGCCGTCGTAGCCCGTCATGAACCAGCGCTGGCGCTGCTCGCTCGACCCGTGGGTCCACGCCTCGGGGTTCACCGAGCCGGTCGCGGACTGCTGGATGCGGTCGTCGCCCACGGCGGACGCGGCGGAGAGGGCGTCGTTCAGCTCGTCCGGGCTGATCTCCTGCATGAACGGCACGCCGCGGTCGGGGTCGATCGTCTTCGCCGCGGTCCCCGCCCACATGCCTGCGAGGCAGTCGGCCATGAGCTCGATGCGCACCGAGTCGGACTCGGGTCCGGTGCCGGACCGGTCAGCCGACGCCATGACCCCGGAGAGCTGTTCGATGTGGTGGCCGAACTCGTGCGCCGTGACGTACTCCTCGGCGAGCGGTCCGCCCGAGGACCCGAAGCGGTCGCGCAGCTCGTCGAAGAACGAGACGTCGATGTACACGGTCTGGTCGGGCGGGCAGTAGAAGGGACCGACAGCACTGGTCGCCGCGCCGCACCCCGTCTGGGTCGACGCGGTGAAGCTGTAGACCTCCGGGAGGACGTACTCGACGCCGACCTGCGCGGGGAGCGCCTCGGCCCAGTAGGCGTCGAGCGACTGGGCGGTCGCCGACAGTCGGCACTCACGCTCGGTGTTGGCCTGCTCGACCGTGCACTCCTCGACGACCTGCTGCTGCGCGGTGTCCTCGGCCCCGGAGGGCTGGACCACCTGGTCGCTCACCGACCCCAGCACGCTGCCCAGGTCGCCGCCGTTGAGCAGCGCGACCACGACCGCCACGAGCACGGCCGCGATGCCGCCGCCCGCGATCACGGGACCCTTGCCGCGCCCGCCCTTGCGGACCCGGCCACCCTCGAATGAACCACCCTCGTTGAACGTCACGGGTCAACGCTACTCGTCGCCGCAGGTCACGGCGTCCTGCGGTGCGACCTCGGGCGGGGAGAGCCCGTCGGTGGTAGCGGCCCGACGGCGCCGCTCACCCGTGACCCGTCCCGCACCCGCCCGCAGCCCGCCCCGGGAAGGCGAGCGCCGCCGTCGGGCAGGCGAGCGCCGAGAACGGGTTTGAGGCCGCCACGGCCGTCGGAACGGCCACAACCCCGTTCTCGGCACCCCGGCGCGACCGGCAGGCGCGCACTGTGACGGACCAGCCCGCGAAATCCCGTTCCGTCCGCACGCTCCCGGCACTAGAATCGGTGGCGTTTGTGTCTCGCGCACAGCGCGACCGCGCGAACCCCTACGCCCCCTGAACACCTCACCATCCTGCCGGAGGAACTCTCTGTGATCACTGCCCACGCCGTCGAGCTGCGCGTCGGCGCCCGCGTCCTGCTGGACGAGGCGTCCTTCCGCATCGCAGCCGGAGACCGGATCGGCCTGGTGGGTCGCAACGGAGCGGGCAAGACCACCCTGACGAAGACCCTCGCGGGGGAGACCCAGCCCACGGCCGGGCAGATCGTGCGCACCGGAGACGTCGGCTACCTGCCGCAGGACCCGCGCACGGGCGACCTCGACGTGATCGCCATGGACCGCGTCCTGTCGGCGCGTGGCCTCGACAAGCTCGTGCGCCAGATGCGTGAGACCGAGGGCGCCATGGCGAGCGCCGACGAGGAGACCCACCTCGCCGCGATGGAGCGCTACCCCAAGCTCGAGGAGCGCTTCACGGCCGCGGGCGGGTACGCCGCGGAGAGCGAGGCGCAGCGCATCACGTCGAACCTGGGCCTCGACGACCGCATCCTCGCCCAGCCCCTCAAGACCCTCTCGGGTGGCCAGCGCCGACGCATCGAGCTCGCGCGCATCCTGTTCTCGGGCGTCGAGACCCTGCTGCTCGACGAGCCGACCAACCACCTCGACGCCGACTCGATCCTGTGGCTGCGCGACTACCTGAAGAACTACTCGGGCGGGTTCGTGGTCATCAGCCACGACGTCGAGCTGCTCTCGGCGACCGTCAACAAGGTCTTCTACCTCGACGCGACGCGAGGCGTCCTCGACCAGTACAACCTGGGCTACAAGGCGTACCTCGAGCAGCGCGAGACCGACGAGCGCCGCCGTCGCCGTGAGCGCGCCAACGCCGAGAAGAAGGCCGGCACGCTGCTCGCACAGGCCGAGAAGATGCGCGCCAAGGCCACCAAGGCCGTGGCCGCGCAGAACATGATCAAGCGCGCCGAGCGCATGCTCTCGGGCCTCGAGGGCGAGCGCGTGAACGACAAGGTCGCCAAGCTGCGGTTCCCGACCCCGGCGCCGTGCGGGCGCACGCCCATCACGGCCGAGGGCCTGTCCAAGTCGTACGGCTCGCAGGAGATCTTCGCGGGCGTCGACCTCGCGATCGACCGCGGCAGCCGCGTCGTCGTCCTCGGTCTCAACGGTGCGGGCAAGACGACGCTGCTGCGCATCCTCGCGGGCGTCGAGAAGCCCGACACGGGCGAGGTCGTCGCCGGGCACGGGCTCAAGCTGGGCTACTACGCCCAGGAGCACGACACGCTCGACATGGACGTGACGGTCGTCGAGAACCTGCGGCACGCCGCGCCGGACCTCACCGACACCCAGGTCCGCTCGGTCCTCGGCTCGTTCCTGTTCTCCGGCGACGACGCGAACAAGCCGACCAACGTCCTGTCCGGTGGCGAGAAGACGCGCCTCGCGCTCGCGACCATCGTGGTCTCCGGGGCGAACGTGCTGCTCCTCGACGAGCCCACCAACAACCTGGACCCGGCCTCGCGCGCCGAGATCCTCGACGCGCTCAAGAACTACGAGGGCGCGGTCGTCATGGTCACCCACGACGACGGTGCGGTCGAGGCGCTCTCCCCGGAGCGCGTCCTCCTGCTGCCCGACGGCGACGAGGACCTGTGGAACGACTCCTACGCGGAGCTCATCTCCCTGGCCTGACGCGCTGGAACGACGAACGGCCCGCCTGCTCCGAGGAGC
>NZ_JBHUAD010000066.1:0-17876 GCF_042789955.1 Oerskovia sp. NPDC056781 | reverse complement strand
CGGCCGGACCGGCCGGGGGAGCGGCGCCGTCGGGCACCTCGACGACACCCAACGACTCCAGGTGCCCCGCCGCGTGGTCCGCGAGGAACGAGTCGAGCGAGACCAGCTCGGCGGGAGGGAACGACGGGCTGAGCACGTCCCGGTAGAGCTGCGTGAGCTGCTCGACGGAACGCAGGGGGACGACGACCGGACCGGACACGGGAGGCATGGCCCCCATCCTGCCGCGCCCGTGGCTCCCGCGCAGGACGGTCGGGCGTCCCCGGCCGGGTTGCCGCCCCGGCCCCGTGCCGGCGCCGCGCAGGTCGCCCGACCGCCCTGACCTGCCCGGATTCCCGGCAGGCGTGTACTACCGTGGCGAGGTGACCATCGCCGTCTGCCCGGGGTCGTTCGACCCCCTCACCCTCGGCCACCTCGACATCGTCCGCCGAGCGCGGTCGCTGTTCGACGAGGTGATCCTGGGGGTCGCCCGCAACTCCTCCAAGTCAGCGCTGCTGAGCGCCGAGCAGCGCGTTGAGATCGCCCGCGCGGCGCTCGCCGTGAGCCCGGGGCTCGAGGACGTCCGCGTCGAGATCGTGCCCGGCCTCCTCGTGGACTTCTGCCGGGACGCCGGCGCGGCGGCCGTCGTCAAGGGGCTGCGGGGCGGTGCGGACTTCGACGCCGAGCTGCCCATGGCCCTCATGAACCGTCATCTCGTGGGCGTCGAGACGGTGTTCGTCCCGGGCGACCCCGCCCTCGCCCACGTCGCGTCCTCGCTCGTCAAGGACGTGGCCCGCTTCGGCGGTCCCGTCGACGACCTGGTGCCCGCGGGCGTCGGGGACCTCGTGCGCCAGGCGCTCGCGGACCGCGCAGGAGGCGCGTCGCCCGCCGGCGAGCAGACGCAGCAGGCGACCCCCACCACGGAAGGAACAGGCCGATGAACGACCACCCGCTCGGGCAGACCGAGGACGAGGCGCAGACCGAGGCCGGTCTCCACGTGATCCTCGACGACCTGGCCCTGCTCGTCGAGAACGCCCGGGCGATGCCCATGTCGTCCTCGGTCCTCGTCCACAAGGCCGACGCCCTGGCCCTCGTCGACGAGATGCGCCAGGCCCTGCCCGAGCAGCTCGCGCACGCGGACGAGGTCCTGGCCGAGGCCAACGCCGTCCTGGAGGACGCGAACCGGCAGGCCGAGGACATCCTCAACACGGCGCGCGCCCGGGCGATCGAGCTGGTCCAGAAGGAGCAGGTCGCGGTCCAGGCCGAGTCCCGCGCCCGGGCGATCGTCGAGGAGGCCGAGCGGACCGCCGCGGAGCTGCGCGTCGACGCCGACGACTACTGCGACCGTCGCCTCGCGGAGTTCGAGGTGGACCTCGGCAAGATCATGGCGCAGGTGCACGCGGGTCGCGCAAAGCTCGCGCAGCGCATCGGGGACTACCAGGGGCAGGCGGACGGGGCCTGACGCTCGCACCGGGGGCCTGGTCGGGCCTGGGCGGGCTCGCCTGGGCCTGGGCGGGCTCGCCCGGGCCTCGCCCTCGCCGCCCCGCACACGCTGCGCGGACCCCGCACACGCTGCGCGGACCCCGCACACGCTGCATGGACCCGAGCGTCGCGGCGGGCAGTTCGCGAGGTTCGACGGCAGTTCCGAGATGCCGTAAGATAGTCCGTTGGTCCTGCCTGTCATCGACTGGGACCGAGGACGCTCGTCCATCCCCCGAGTTCTCGCGGGACAGGCGCGCGTGCTGTGACCTTGAACACCGGTGACCCGCTCGGGTCGCCGAAACCCTGTGGAGGAACCCATCACTCTCGACTCGCGCTCGCCTCTTGTGCTCGACACGTACGAGCTCGGTCGGCGTCCCGGATCGATGCGTGAGGTGACTCGCTCGGTCAAGGCTCCGGCCGACCTCGGAACCGTCGTGATCGGCATCCCTGAAGGCACCGACCTCGAGCTGGACGTCCGGCTCGAATCGGTGATGGACGGTGTGCTGGTGACGGGGACTGCCCAGGCCCAGGCGGTCGGGGAGTGCGTGCGGTGCCTGGAACCGGTGACGGCTGACGTCGTCGCGGACATCCAGGAGCTGTTCGTGTATCCCGAGCGTGCGAAGGCCGCGGCAGAGTCCGGTGACGACGAGGACGAGGTGTACGAGCTCGAGGGCGACCTGATCGATCTCGAGCCCGCGCTTCGGGATTCCGTCGTCACTGCACTACCATTCAGACCGTTGTGTCAGCCCGATTGCCAGGGCCTGTGCTCCGAGTGCGGAGCACGTCTGGCTGAGGATCCTGATCACTCGCACGACATTGTCGATCCCCGGTGGTCGGCACTACAGAGCATGCTCGAGGATCCGAGCGTGTCCGACGAGACGAAAGAGAGCTAGCCGTGGCTGTTCCGAAGCGCAAGATGTCGCGCAGCAACACCCGTGCGCGTCGTTCGCAGTGGAAGACCACCGCCGCGAACCTCACGACCTGCCCGCAGTGCAAGGGCGACAAGCTGTCGCACGCTGCGTGCCCGACCTGCGGCACCTACAAGAGCCGTCAGTACGTCGAGGCGCTGCGCACCGAGCACGCAGGCTGAATAGCGTGACGCCGGACGCCCCCGCGGCCGCCGGTCTTCTCGAGAGGCTCGGGATCCACCTGGATCCCGAGCTTCTCGTGCTTGCACTGACGCACCGTTCCTTCGCGCACGAGCACGGCGGGATCCCGACCAACGAGCGCCTCGAGTTCCTCGGCGACGCGGTCCTGGGCCTGGTCGTGACCGAGGCGCTGTACCGCCGCCACCCCGACCTCCCCGAGGGCGAGCTCGCCAAGATGCGCGCCGCCACGGTCTCGCAGAAGTCCCTCGCGGCGATCGCGCGCACCCTGGGGCTCGGCGGGTACATCCTGCTCGGCAAGGGCGAGGTGCGCACGCGCGGGAACGACAAGGACTCGATCCTGTCGGACACCGTCGAGGCCCTCATCGGCGCGACCTACCTCAGCCACGGCCTCGAGGTCGCGCGCGACCTGGTGCACCGTCTCGTGGACCCGACGCTCGCCGTCGCCGCGGACCTGGGTGCGGGACTCGACTGGAAGACCTCCCTCCAGGAGGCGGCTGCCGCACGGAACCTCGGTGCCCCCGCGTACGCGAGCCAGGGCGACGGGCCGGACCACGCCCGCACCTTCACGTCCGAGGTCTCGCTCGACGGCGTCGTGTACGGCACGGGCCACGGCTCGGCGAAGAAGTACGCGGAGCAGGACGCCGCCGAGATGGCCTACCGGGCGATCAGTGAGCTTCCGCTGCCCGCGGCGGCCCTGCCTGCCGTCGCTGAGGTCGACGCTCCGGCGGTCGGTCCTTCCGCGCCGTCCGACGAGGCGCACGGGACCGTTGCCTGAGCTCCCCGAGGTCGAGACCGTCCGTGACGGCCTCGCCCGTCACGTCACGGGCCGGGTCGTCACCGGCGTCGAGGTCCTGCGCGACTACTCGGTCCGCCGCCACGAGGGCGGCCCCGAGAGCTTCCGCGGCCAGCTCGTCGGCCAGCGCGTGGGCGCCGCGGTCCGCCGCGGCAAGTACCTGTGGCTCCTCCTGTCGTCGGCGCCCGCCGACGCGTCGGGTCGCACCGCCCTGCCCGACGGCGCAGCGCCCGCGGGCGGGCACGTCACCGCGCTCATGGCGCACCTGGGCATGAGCGGCCAGCTCCTGGTCCGTTCGGGGACCGCCGCGGTCGACAAGGTGCCGCACCTGCGTGTCCGGCTCGAGCTGTCCGGCCTCCCCGGGGAGCCCGGGACGCCACGGACCCTCGACTTCGTGGACCAGCGCACGTTCGGGCACCTGTCGGTCACGGACCTCGCGCCGACCCCCGACGGTGGCCCCGGTGGCTGGGGCTCGGCTCTTGCGGAGATCCCCGAGCCTGCCGCTCACATCGCGCGCGACCTGCTCGACCCCGCGCTGCGGCGCGACGACCTCGCGAATGCGATCCGCCGACGTCGGACCGGCATCAAGCGAGCCCTGCTCGACCAGCGACTCGTGTCCGGCGTGGGCAACATCTACGCCGACGAGGCGCTGTGGCGCGCCCGCCTCCACTACGCGCGCCCCACCGACACCCTGCGCCTGGCCGAGGCGCACCGCGTGCTCGACGCGGCCGAGGAGGTCATGCGCGAGGCCCTCGCCCAGGGCGGCACCAGCTTCGACGAGCTCTACGTCAACGTCAACGGCCAGTCCGGCTACTTCTCCCGCTCGCTCGCGGTGTACGGCCGCGAGGGCGAGGCATGCACCCGCTGCGGCGCGCTCGTGCGGCGCGACGAGTTCATGAACCGGTCGTCGTACACGTGCCCCGTCTGCCAGAAGGTACCGCGGAACGCTCGCTGGTAGGTGCCCGTGGGGTGGCTCAGCCGCGCGGGACGACGTTGCGCAGCGGGCGGCCCGCGCGCAGGTTCTCCACGTTCTCCCGGACCAGTGCCGACGCCCCCTGGGGACGCCCGCCAGCGACGTGCGGCGTGATGATCGTGCGCGGGGTGTCCCAGAGCGGGGAGTCGGACGGGAGCGGTTCGGTCTCCGTCACGTCCAGGGCCGCGCAGCCCAGCCGGCCCTCGCGCAGCGCGGCGACGAGGGCCTCCTCGTCGACCGTGGCCCCCCGGCCCACGTTGACGAACACCGCGTGGTCCGGAAGCGCGTCGATGCGCGCGGCGTCGAACGCGTGGCGGGTGGCCGGGACGGCCGGCAGCAGCGAGACCAGGACGTCGGTCGTGGCCAGGACCCGCGGCAGGTCCTCGTCGGTCACGACCCGGAAGCCGTGCCGTTCGCCCGCCGTGCTCGCGACCCCCGTGACGTGCGCCCCCAGTGCCGCGTAGAGGGGCGCGAGCCTGGCCGCGATCGAGCCGAACCCCCAGATCGTCACGCGCGCGCCGTGCAGCGTGAAGTGCCCGCTCGTCGTCGGGTCGGCCTGCCAGTCGACCATCGCGGAGTCCCAGTGGTGCTCGCGCTGAGCGGCCCCGAGGCGGTCGAGGTCGCGGACAGCGGCCAGCGTGAGCGCGAGGGCGTGCTCGGCCACGGGGCCGTCGTGCAGCGACCGGCCGTTGGTCACGACCACCTCGGGCGCGAAGCCCGCCGCGAGGATCGCGTCCGGTCCGGCGGCGAGCGTCTGCACCCAGCGGAGCCGGGGGAGGTGTGCTGCGGCGTCGGCGAGGTTCTCGGGGGAGTTGGCCCACGCGACGAGGACCTCGGCGTCGCGGTGCTCCGCCGGCAGGGGAGCGGAAGCGTCGTACAGGACGACCTCGTCCGGAGCCTCCGAGCGGTCCCCGTCCGCCGGGGCGGACGCCGGGGTGAGGTCGAGGGCGATCGTGCCGGGGACGAGGATCTTCACGCGTGGCTCCAGACGGGGGAGGGTGCGACGGGCGGTGGTCGAGCCGACGGCCGGCGCAGGTCGACCGGGGCCCGGCGCGGCGGACACGCCGACGCTACCAGCGCCGGCAGGTCCTCCGACGGCGGCCGTGCGACGACCGCTCGGGGGTTCTCGCGTTCCGGGAGCGCAAACCGGTCCCTGGCGATATGTTCGCAACGTCTGGCACGTCCCAGCGGTTCACGGCGACCCGCCCGTCCAGGGGGTCTTGGCGGCACGGAGGAACGATGACCTCATCCACAGCGGAGTCGAGCGAGACGGGGGCGACCTCGACGGCCGCGCCGGGGACCCGCGGGGCACCGCCCACGCGCGAGGAGATGCGCGCGGCGATCACGGCCCGGACGCCCAAGAACTACATCACCTGGCTCATGCTCGCGTTCATGATCACGTCGTCGGTCGCGAGCCTGCGCGCGGCGCCGACCATGGCCGTGTACGGGCTGGCGGCGGTGTTCCTGTACATCGTCCCGGCGATCGTCTTCCTCCTGCCCACCTCGCTGGTGTCGGCCGAGCTCGCGTCCGGCTGGTCGGGAGGCGTGTACCGCTGGGTCGCCGACGGCATCTCGAAGCCCGCGGGCTTCCTCGCGATCTGGTGCCAGTTCGCGATGACGATCTTCTACTACCCGAGCCTGCTCGGGTATGTGGCGAGCACGTTCGCCTACGTCATCAACCCGTCGCTCGCGAGCAACGGCCTGTACGTCGCGATCGTCATCGTCGTGCTGTTCTGGACCGGCGTCTGGGTGTCTTCGCAGGGCACCAAGACCGTCGCGGGCCTGTCGAGCTTCGGGCTCGTCATCGGGACGCTGGTCCCCGGCGCGCTGCTCGTCGTCCTGGGGCTCGTGTTCCTCGGGCAGGGCAATGCCTCGGCCGCTCCCATGGACGCCTCGCACCTGCTGCCGCAGTGGACCGGGATCGCGTCGCTCGTGCTCGTGGTCAACAACTTCCTGTCCTACGCGGGCATGGAGATGAACGCGGTGCACGTCACGAGCCTGCGCAAGCCCGCCAAGGAGTTCCCGCGCTCGATGTTCCTCGCGATCGGCCTGGTCCTGCTGATCTTCATCCTCCCGGCGCTCGCGATCAGCTGGGTCATCCCGGCCGACCAGCTCAGCCTCACGGCCGGCGTCATGCAGGCCTTCGACGCGTTCTTCGCCAACTTCGGGGTGAGCTGGCTGACACCGATCCTGGGCCTCATGCTCATCGCGGCCTCGCTCGGCGGCATGCTGACGTGGCTCGCGGGGCCCTCGAAGGGGCTGCTGACGGTCGCGCGCGAGGAGGGATACCTGCCACCGTTCCTGCAGAAGCTCAACAAGCACGGCGTCCAGCAGAACATCCTGGTCTCACAGGGGCTCGTGACCACCGCCATCGCGCTCCTCTACGCGTTCATCCCGGACGTCTCGAGCTCCTACTGGATCCTGTCGGTCATCACGACGCAGGTGTACCTGATCATGTACCTGCTGCTCTTCGTCGCGGCCGTCCGCCTGCGCCGGAACCAGCCCGACCACCCCCGCGGCTATCGCGCGCCGGCGCTCACGCTGCTGTGCACCGTCGGCTTCCTGGCGTCGGTCGCGGCGATGATCATCGGCTTCGTGCCGCCCGCGCAGTTCTCGAGCGGCAGCGGCGGGGTGTACCTGCTGATCGTCGGTGGCGGGCTGGGCGTCGTCGGGATCCTGGTGCCCGCGCTCTTCTACTTCCTGCGCAAGCCGGGGTGGAAGAACCCGGACAACGTCGGGGGGCCGGAGGAACCGCTCGTCGACGCCCCGGCCGACGGACCGAAGGAGGCGTGACATGACCGCGACGACCACCACCGAGGGCCCTGACGGCCTGCCGCAGCACGAGGACGAACCGGGTGACCCCCGGCGCTGGATCCTCTACACCGCAGCGGCGCTGCTCGCGGTCGCCGTGGGCGTCCTCATGGCGGTGCTGTACAACAACTACCACGCCGCGCAGGACCGCGATCTCGCTGAGCAGCGGGCCTCCGAGCTGCACGCCAAGTTCGAGGCGATCGGCATCACGGCGTTCGACGAGGACCAGATCGTCGCGGTGCTGGGCGCCGACGGCGGCGGGTTCTGCACCGACCCGGCGGCACTGGTGAAGGCGACGGCGAACCTCGGGTCGACGAACGGGGCCACCGGTCCGGGCAGCAGGCCGTCGCTCGTCGACGAGCGACGGCTCCAGGGGGACCGTTTCGTGATCGAGGTCTACTGCCCCGAGCAGCTCGACGACTTCGACGCCTACGTCGACTCCCTGAACCTCGACGAGAACACGACCACGCAGGAGGACTCGTGAGCAGCACACCGGAAGATCTCGCCCCCGTCCAGGCGCAGGTGGCGTCGCTGCTGCCTCGAGCGCTCGACGACCTGCGGACGCTCGTCGCGATCCCGTCGGTCGCCGACGAGCGGCTGTTCCCGAAGGAGGACTGCGAGCGCGCAGCCCACTGGGTCGCCGACGCCTTCCGTGCCGAGGGGATCGACGACGCGCGTCTGGAGGAGACCCCCGACGGGTCGCACGTGGTCCTGGGCCACCGGCCCGGGCCGCCCGGGGCGCCGACCGTGCTGCTCTACTCGCACTACGACGTGCAGCCGCCGCTCGACGACGCGGCGTGGCGCACGCCCCCGTTCGAGCTGACGGAGCGGGACGGGCGCCTCTACGGGCGGGGTTCCGCGGACTGCAAGGGCAACATCGTCACGCACCTCACGGCGCTGCGCGCCCTGCGAGCGCTCGGCGGTGACGACTACCCGGTCGGCATCCGCATCGTCATCGAGGGCTCCGAGGAGCAGGGCACCGCGGGACTCGACCAGTACGTCGAGGCACACCCGGGAGAGCTCTCGGCGGACGCGATCCTCATCGCGGACACGGGCAACGCGACCCTAGGCCTGCCGACGCTCACCGTGTCCCTGCGTGGCGCGGCCAACGTGGTCGTGACGGTCGAGGCGCTCGAGGGCGAGATCCACTCGGGCATGTTCGGAGGAGCGGCCCCCGACGCGCTCGCGGCCCTCGTGCACCTCCTGTCCTCGTTGCGCGACGCCCAGGGAAACACCACGATCGACGGTGTCCCGTCCGAGATCGCGGACGCGGCCTGGCCCGGCGTCGACTACGACCCCGACCAGTTCCGCAGCGACGCCGGCATGCTCGACGGCACGCGACTCCTCGGGTCGGGGCGCGTCTCCGACCAGCTCTGGGCGCGTCCGGCGGTGACGATCCTGGGCATCGACGCCCCGGACGTCGTCGGCTCGGCCGCCGCGATCCAGCCGCGCGCGGCCGCCCGCCTCAACCTGCGCATCCCGCCCGGCGCGGACGCGCGCGACCTCCAGGACAAGCTCGTGGCCCACCTGGAGAACCACGCGCCCTGGGGGGTCAGGGTCACGACGGTGCGCGACGCCGTCGGGCAGCCGTTCCAGGCGCGCACCGACGGCCCGGTCTTCGACACGCTCTCGCGGGCCCTCGCGGACGCGTTCGGCAAGGAGACCGTGACGGCCGGCCAGGGCGGGTCGATCCCGCTGTGCAACGTGCTCGCGTCCGGCTACCCCGACGCGCAGATCGTGCTGCTCGGCGTCGAGGAGCCCGCGTGCCTCATCCACGCTCCCAACGAGTCGGTCGCGCCCAGCGAGATCGAGCAGCTCGCGGTCGGTGAGGCGCTCTTCCTGTCACGGCTGGGGGCGTCCCGGGGCTGAGCCGCGCTGCGCGGGCCCGTGTCACCGGATCCCCGTAGGGTCGTCCCGACGGGCGGAGCAGCCCGCGGACAGGGAGGACAGACATGGGGACGTGGGGCTCTGGGCCGTTCGAGAACGACGGTGCGGGGGACCTGCTCGCGGCGCTGCGCGCAGGGAGCTTCGGGATCGAGGACTTCAGCGGGTATCTCGACGAGGACTACCTCGAGGTCGACGACGCGCAGGCCGCGATCGCGGTCGCGGAGGTGCTCGCCGTGGCCCGCGGCCTGCGGCCGGCCGACGATCACCTCGAGGGGGTCGACGCGGTCGCGTTCGCCGCGTCGTTGACCGACCAGCAGCACGCCTGGGTCCTGACGACGCTCGAGCGCGCGGTCGAGGGCAGCGACACGTCCGAGCTCCACGAGCTCTGGGCCGAGAACGGGCCCGAGGACCTCGCGGAGTGGCGGGACCCGGTCGTGAGCCGCCTGGCGAGCCTGCGGTCGCCGGGCTGAGCCGGCATCCCCGGAGTCTGCGTCGTCGGAGTCTGCGTCGCCGGGAAGCCGGGTCAGACGCTCGCGGTCTCCTGCGCGAGCGCCCACCGGTAGCCCTCGTCGTGCGCGAGCAGCTCTGCGTGGGTGCCACGGGCGAGCACGGTCGCCGGCGCGTCCGGGGACGCGTCGGCGGGCCGTCCCAGGAGCAGCACCTCGTCGACCGCGGCGAGCGCCGACAGGCGGTGGGTCGCGACCATGATCCCGCGCCCGCCCGTGCGGCTGGTCTCCACGAGGTGGGTGAGCAGCTCGTCGGCGGTCGCCGGGTCGAGGTGCTCGGCGGGCTCGTCGACGAGCAGCAGGGGAGCGGGGGCGAGCAGGGCCCGCGCCACGAGCAGCCGACGGCGTTCCCCGCCGGAGATCGTCGTCGCGTCGGGGCCGAGGGTCGTCCCGACCCCGTCGGGCAGCCCTGAGAGCCACTCGCCGAGCCCGACGTCGACCAGGGCGGCCGTCGCCTCGTCCGGCGTCACGTCTCCCCGGGCGACGCGCAGGTTCTCGAGCACCGTGGTGTCGAAGACGTGCCCGTCCTCGGCGACGAAGACGACCTGGTGCGCGACGTCGTCGGGCGGGAAGGTCGAGATGGGCGCGTCGTCGAGGGACACGCTCCCTGCGACCTGGGGGACGAGCCCGGCGGTCGTCATGAGCAGGGTCGTCTTGCCGACGCCCGAGGGGCCGACGACCGCGACCGAGCGCCCGGGGCGCACCAGCAGGTCGACCCCGGTGACGGCCGCGCGGCCGTCCCAGCCGCACGCCGCGCGGGTCACGACGACCGACGGGCCGTCAGGGCCCACCCGGGGCGCGGCCCGGTGGGGTGCTGGCGCCTCGTCCGTGGCGGTGCTGCGGGCCGCGGCGTCGAGCAGCTCCATGATGCGTCGCGCGGCCTGGCGCGAGCGGTGCATCTGCACCGCGGCGGCGGGCAGCACGCCCGCTGCCTCGAACACCGCGAGGGGCGTGAGGACGACGACGGCGAGCTCGACCGGGGTCAGCGTGCCCGCGGCGACGGCGGGGATCCCGAGCAGCAGCGCGGCGAGCACGGCGAGGCCGATCGCGGCGTTGTTGATGGCTGCGGCCGTGCCTGACGTCCTGGCGCCCGAGTCGGTGACCGCCGCGAGCTCGCGGTCGGTGCGACGCAGCGAGTCCATGCGCTGCGCGAGACGACCCGAGACGGTCAGGGGGCCTGCGCCCTCGAGGGTCTCGAGCACGGTGGAGGTCATCTCGGCGCGCGCGGCGGCGCCCCGCTCCTCGGTGCGCCGTGCGGCGCGTGCCGAGAGCCACGGACCGAGGACGCCCGCGAGCAGCAGGCACGCGAGCAGGGCGACCCCGGCCGAGGGCAGGAAGGCGCCGACGAGGATCACCGATCCCGCGGACACGACGAGCGCGACGCCGGCGGGGATGATCGCGCGCACGACGACGTCGCCCACGGCGTCGACGTCGGCACCGACACGGGCGAGCAGGTCACCGCGTCGCACCCCCGCCACGGCCGCTGTACGTCCGGAGGCGAGCGAGGTGTACACGTTCGCGCGGAGCGAGGCCATGCCACGCAGGGCGACGTCGTGCGAGGCCAGGCGTTCGAGGTAGCGGAACACGCCGCGCGAGATGCCGAACGCGCGCACGGCCACGGTCGCCATGGACAGCTGCAGCACGGGCGGCATCTGCGAGGCGCGCGCGATGAGCCAGGCCGCGACGGCCGCGAGGCCGACCGAGCTCGCGAGGGCCAGCGACCCGAGCCCGATCGCCTTGGCGGCACGACCCCAGCTCACGTCGAGGAGCCGCACCGCGCGCCACAGCGGGTCGGTGCCGGTGCGATCGTCGGCGGTGCCGACCCGCGCGGGGGACCCGGCGGCGACGGGCTCGCCGGGTGCCTGGTCGAGGTCGCTCATGCGACGGCTCCTGACGAGGAGGCGGACGCGGTCGACGCGTCCGGCACGGAAGGGGCGGGCTCGGAGCCCGCGGCGGGCGGGAGCGGTGCCGAGGACACCGTCACGACCTGGTCGGCGAGCTCGACGAGGCTCGTGCGGTGAGCGACCACGACGACCGTGCGTCCCTGGTCGCGCCACGTGCGGACGGCGTCGAGCACGGCCTGCTCGCCGCGCGCGTCGAGGTGGGCCGTGGGCTCGTCGAGCACGACGAGCGGGACGCGGGCCGGGTCCCCGAGAAGGGCGGACGTGAGGGCCACGCGCTGGCGCTGACCCACGCTGAGGCCCACGCCGCCCTGGCCGATCGGGGTCGCCCAGCCCTCGGGCAGGACGTCGAGCACGGCGTCGAGCCCGGACAGGCGCGCGGCGGCGGCGAGGTCGTCGTCGGGGACCTCGCGACCGTCGAGCACGACGTCGCGAACGGTCCCCGGGGTGAGCGTGGGGCGTTGCGGCACCCAGGCGACCTGCGGCCACCAGGTGGTCGGGTCGAGGTCTGCGAGGTCGACGGGCTCACCGTCGCGCGGGGTGACCAGGACGCGCCCGGCGTCGGGGGCGAGCAGGCCCAGGAGCACCAGGGCCGTGGTCGTCTTGCCGGACCCGCTGGGCCCGGTCAGGGCGACCACGGTGCCCGACGGCGTCGCGCGGGTCCCGGAGGCGTCGTCGGCGTCGGTCGCCGTGGGACGGGCGCCGAACGTCACCGTCAGCGAGGCGGGGGCGAGCACGTCGCGGTCTCCCGCGCGCACGCTCACGCCGTCGAACGTGATGCGCGCGCCGGCGAGGGCGGGGGCGGGGGCGGTCCCGACGGGCGGCAGCGGCTCGTCGAGCACCTCGAACGCCTGGTTGGCCGCCGCGATGCCGTCGGTCGAGGCGTGGAAGTGCATGCCGACCTGGCGCAGCGGCAGGTAGACCTCGGGCGCCAGGACCAGGACGGCGAGCGCGGGCTCGAGCCCGACCTCGCCGTACACGAGCCGCAGCCCGATGCCGACCGCGACGAGTGCGACCGACAACGTCGTGAGCAGCTCGAGGACCATGCCCGACAGGAACGCGACGCGCAGCGTGCCCATGGTGGCGCGGCGGTTCGCGTCGCCGAGCGCCTTGACGCGCTTCTCGGGGCCGTGCTCGCGACCGAACGCGCGCAGGGTCGGGAGCCCGGCCAGCAGGTCGAGGACCTGGGACCCGAGCCGCTGCATGACCTTGAGCCGTCGCTCGGACGTCCCGGCCGTGAGCTGTCCGACGAGGATCATGAAGAGCGGGACGAGGGGGATCGTGACCGCGATGATGAGCGCGGAGATCCAGTCGAGGCCCAGCACCACGGCCAGGGTCGCGGGCGTGACGGTCGCCGCGAGGAGGAGCTGGGGCAGGTAGCGGACCATGTAGGGCTCGAGGTCGTCGAGCCCGCGCGTCGCGAGCGTCGCGACGGCCGGTCCGCGGCCGGTCGCCAGCCAGCGGGGCCCGAGGGCCACCGCATGGCTGACGACCTGCTCGCGGAGCTCCGCGACCGTCCTGGTCGCGGCCTTGAGCGCGAACCGTTCCTGCGCCCACGCGACCCCGGCACGCACCACCACGACCGCGGCGAGCCACGAGAGGGGGGTGGCGACGTCGGGCAACGTGAGGCTGCCCTGGATCGCGGGGGCGAGGACGCTCGCGATGAGCAGCGCCTGCGCCACGACGAGCCCGGCCGTGACGAGGCCGAGCACCGCCGTGAGCACGACGTACCCGCGAGCCGCCCGCGCCTGGCGCAGGAGCCGTGGATCGAGAGGCTTCACGCGGACGTGCTGCCGGTGCCGTCGTTCGAGCTGCCCGACGCCGCCGCGTCCGTCCCTGAGACCTCGTCCCCCGTGGCGGGGGTCAGGTCCAGGTTCTTCGCGCCGCCCGAGGACGGTCCGCCGAACGCGGAGTCCTTGAGCTTCCTGAGCGAGAGACCGATCGGCGGCGGGATGTCCTTGGTCGACAGGCGGCGGCGGAACACCCAGTACGTCCACGACTGGTAGACCAGCACGAGCGGCACCAGGAACAGCGCGACCCACGTCATGACGGTCAGCGTGTACTGCGTCGAGGACGCGTTGTCGATGGTCAGCGAGTTCGCGGGGTCGAGCGCCGGCATCACGTCGGGGTACATCGACCCGAAGATCAGCACGGTCGCGGAGAGGATCGCGAGCGCGGAGAACAGGAACGCCCAGCCCTCGCGGGCCTTGGCGTTGGCGAGCACGACGCCCACCAGGGAGACGGCCGCGACGACGACCACGGCCCACGTCCACGGCACGGAGTAGGCGACCTGGGCCCACAGGGCCCAGCCGCCGGCCACGAACACCGAGGCGATCGAGAACCAGCCGGCCAGGCGGCGGGCCTTGACCCGGACCTCGCCGTCCGTCTTGAGGGCGATGAACACGGCACCGTGCATGAGGAAGAGCAGCACGGTCGTGAGGCCGCCGAGCAGTGCGAACGGGCTGAGCAGGGCCCAGAAGCCGCCGACGTACTGGTGGGCCGCGTCGAGCTCGACGCCGCGGACCAGGTTGGCGAACGCGACGCCCCACAGGATCGCGGGGATCCACGAGCCGAAGACGATGGCCTGGTCGCAGCGAGCGCGCCAGCGGTCGTCGTTGATCTTGCCGCGGTACTCGAACGCCACGCCGCGCACGATGAGGGCGAGCAGGATCAGGAAGAGCGGGACGTAGAACCCGGAGAACAGCGTGGCGTACCACTCGGGGAAGGCCGCGAAGGTCGCACCACCCGCGGTGATGAGCCAGACCTCGTTGCCGTCCCACACCGGGCCGATCGTGTTGATGATGAGCCGACGCTCGGTGTCCTTCTTCGCCTTGTCCTTGCTGCGGGACAGGATCGGCAGGAGCATGCCCACGCCGAAGTCGAAGCCTTCGAGGACCAGGTAGCCGATCCACAGGATCGCGATGAGCACGAACCAGAGAATGGTGAGTTCCATGAGTACTGGGTCTCCTTGAGCCGTCAGAGCGCGTCAGTACGCGAAGGACAGGGGGCGGTCGGACTCGTCGGCCGAGTCCGGGTCGTCGGGGTCGCCCTTGGCGCGCGCCTCGGGGGAGTCGTCGTGCACGATCTCGGGCACGCCCTCGACCGAGTAGCGGTGGATGAGCGTGAACCAGACGACCGCGAGGGCTCCGTAGACGAGCGTGAAGACGATCATCGAGGTCAGGACGACGCCGGGGCTCACCACGGTCGACACGCCGCGCTCGGTGAGCAGGCGGATCGAGTCGATCCCGGAGGGGTTGGGGGCGACGACCCAGGGCTGGCGTCCGGTCTCGGTGAAGATCCAGCCGAACGAGGAGGCGATGAACGGCATGGGGATCGCCCAGATGCCGACGCGGGCGAACCACTTGTTGTCGGTCACGCGTCCCTTGCGGGTCAGCCACAGCGCCATGGCCGACAGGACGATCGACCCGACCGCGAAGCCGATCATGAGGCGGAAGCTCCAGTAGGTCAGGGCCAGGTTGGGGGAGTAGTTGACGGGCTCACCGGCCGCGGTGAGGTCGCCGTAGCGCTCGGTCATGTTCTGCTGGACCTCGTCGACGCCCGGCAGGGGCGCGCTGAAGCTGCCCTCGGCCAGGTAGGAGGTCAGACCCGGGATCTCGAGGATGTGGTTGACGCCCTCGCACGAGTCGGACAGGTCGCCGATCGCGAGGATCGAGAACGGTGCGCCGTCGGGAGAGCTCTCGCACAGGGCCTCGGCCGCGGCCATCTTCATGGGCTGCTGCTGGAACATGAGCTTGGCCTGGAAGTCGCCGCTGACCGCGACGCCGAGCCCGCCGACGATCATCGCGATGACGCCGAGCGTGATGGCCGGCCGGTAGACGTTGCGCGCGAGATCGATGTTCTCGGCCTTCTTGGTGCGCACGAGGCGCACCATCCACCAGGCGGCGATGCCGGCGACGAACGTGCCCGCGGTGAGGAAGGCCGCGGTGATGGTGTGCGGGAACGCCGCCCACAGCGTGTTGTTGGTGAGCACGGCCCCGATGTCGTTCATCTCGGCGCGCCCGGTCTCGGGGTTGTAGATGGTCCCGACCGGGTGCTGCATCCACGAGTTGGCCGCGAGGATGAAGAACGCCGAGAGGTTCACCGCGATCGCGACGGCCCAGATGCACGCGAGGTGCACCTTCTTGGACAGGCGGTCCCAGCCGAAGATCCACAGGCCGAGGAACGTCGACTCGATGAAGAACGCGGCGAGCGCCTCCATGGCGAGCGGAGCACCGAAGACGTCCCCGACGAAGCGGGAGTACTCGCTCCAGTTCATCCCGAACTGGAACTCCTGGACGATCCCCGTCACGACGCCGATCGCGAAGTTGATGAGGAGGAGCTTGCCGAAGAACTTGGTGAGCTTGAGCCACCGCTCGTTCCCCGTGCGCACCCATGCGGTCTGCATGATGGCGACGAGAGGAGCGAGCCCGATCGTCAACGGCACGAAGATGAAGTGGTAGACGGTCGTGATGGCGAACTGCCACCTCGCGAGATCGAGGACGTCCACAAACGCTCCTGGGGGGTTCCTGGGGGCTGCCGGGGGGTTCTGAGGGGTGTCTCAGGGCAGGGTCAGCGTTCCTACTGCCGACGCTAGGACCAATCTGCACCATCGGCGAGGGGAGGAAGCGCCAAAACTCTCGGGAAACGACAGTTTGTGAGAACCTTCACAAGGTCCGAGTCGGGACCTTGGTCCTCTGGACGACACGGGCGGCGGACCTGTAGATGCCCATCTGATCGACGTCGGCTGTGCGATACTTGACCCAGCAAGGGGGACCACATCTCCTCCGCGCCCAGTACGTGCTCGACGCAACCGCAGTCCGCGGCTCGCGGAGCGCCGCCGAACGGGAAGAATGGCCCGCCGGCGAAGCGCCCCCCGCCGCCCGCCCTTGCCCGAGCCGCCACCGCCGACTTCCGTCGCGGGGACGACAGCGCTGCGATGCGCACGTCCCGAGCGACGACAACCGCCCGAACGGGCCGCACGATGTGGGGACGGGCCTTCGGGGTACCAGGAGCGCATCGCGTGACCCTCGACCACACCCCTGACTCGACGAGCTCGACCCCTGACTCGACGAGCTCGACCGCCGGCCAGGACGCAGCACCCGCCAAGAAGCCGGCCCGACGACGCGTCACCCGGACTGCCGCGGCACCCGGCTCCGCAGAGGCCGTAGCCCAGGCGGCAGCACCCCAGATCTCCCTCCCCGCCGCGAAGGCCCCCGCGCAGCCCGCGGCCGTCAACCCCGACGCCCCTGTGGGCTCGCTCGGGATCGACCTCCCGACCGCCGAGGCGGCCCCCCGTCGCTCGCGCCGCGTCGTCCGCCCGACGACGACCCCCTCGGCCTCCACGGCCGCCGACGCTCCCGCCACCGACGTGCCGGCCGTGAAGGCCCCCGCCACGACGCCCGCGATCACGACGGCGCCCGCCGCGAAGGCCCCCGCCACGGCTCAGGCACCTGCCGCGGACGCCCCGGCCGATGCTCCCCGTCGTGGCGGCAAGCGAGGCGCTGCGGCCCGTGCCGCCGCCGACGCGCCGGTCCTCGACGTGCTGTCCGAGCTCGGGCTCAAGCCCGCCGCCGAGCAGGACGCCCCGGCCGAGAAGCCCGCCCGGGCCCGCCGCACCCGCAAGCCCGCCGCGGAGTCGGCTGCCGAGCCCGCTGTGGCACCCCCCGTCGCGGAGGCACCGGTCGCCGAGGCGCCCGCAGCAGCCCCGGCAGCTGAGGCGACTCCCGCGGCGGACGAGCCCGCCGCCCCGGCCACGAAGCGCCGTCGGGCCACGCGGTCCTCCGCCGCGCAGGCCGCCGCACCGGCCGCCGAGGAGACCACCACCGAGGTGCCCGTCGACGCGCCGGTCGAGAAGGCCCCCGCAGCCAAGCGTCGTCGTGCGTCCTCGAAGGCGCCGGCCGAGGAGACCGCTCCCGTCGTCGAGGCTCCCGTGGAGCCCGCCGCTCCCAAGGTCCGCTCGCGTCGCGTCAACAAGGTCTCGGCAGCAGCCAAGGCCGAGGCCGACGCGGCCACCCCGGTCGCCGAGGAGGCGCCCGCCTCGCCCGCGTCGACCGGTGGCGGCTCCGCCACCCCGCGTCTGGCGACCACCGCGCTCCTGTTCCAGGCGCCGGACCCGGCCGCCGCGCCGCGCCGTTCGCGCCGCGTCGTTCGCCCCACCACGTCGCCCACGGACGCCCTGCCGAGCTTCGCCACGCCGGGCACGCGCCCGACCGAGGAGTCGCCCGCCCGCGTGCAGGCCCCGGCCCCCGAGGCTTCGGTCGCTCAGGTCACCCAGGCGCCTGCCGAGCAGGCCCCGGTCGAGCAGCGTGAGGCCCCCGCCCGCACGCGCGGCGGCCGCGGCCGGGGCGGCCGCCCCGGCGCCCGGGGGCCCGCGGCCCCCCCGACGCACCACCCCCCCCCCCCCCCCGCCGGGGCCCCCCCGCGGGCCCCCCCCCCGCA
>NZ_JBHUAD010000065.1:0-18478 GCF_042789955.1 Oerskovia sp. NPDC056781 | reverse complement strand
CCCCCGGGACGAACCGTCCCGGGGGCGCCGTGGTGACCGCGCGCCGCCCCGCGCGCGGCCGTCGTCAACGCTTGAGGTTGACGAGCTCGGTCAGCACCTCGTCGGAGGTGGTGATGACGCGCGAGTTCGCCTGGAACCCGCGCTGGGACACGATGAGGTTCGTGAACTCCTGCGAGAGGTCCACGTTCGACATCTCGAGGTAGCCGGCAGTGATCTTGCCCATGCCCTGGTCGCCCGCGCCGCCCACGATGACCTCGCCCGAGTACTGCGTGGCCGCGTAGGTCGAGCCGCCCGCCTTCTCGAGGCCGCCCATGTTCGTGAACGACGCGAGCGCCACCTGCCCGAGGACGGCCGTCTTGCCGTTCGAGTAGGTGCCGATGATGGACCCGTTGCCGGAGACCGAGTACGACTTGAGCGAACCCGCCGCCGCACCGTCCTTGGCCGAGACCGCGACGTTCGACAGGCCCGCGTAGGACGTGACGGTGCCGAGGTCGATGGCCACGCCCGCGACCGTGAGCGATCCGCCCGCCGTGAGGGCGCCGTCGGTGAAGGTCAGGCCCTGCGGCCCTTCGATGACGGTGCCCGTCGCGGCGTCGAGCGCGCTCACGGACCACGTCCCGCCGGTCGCGGTGAACTCGAGCGACAGCTTGGTCGACGTGCCGAGCTCGTCGAAGATCTCGATGTCGCGCACGACCTTGGTGCCGTCCTTCGCGTCGGCGGGCAGGTTGCCGCCGAGCGTGACGCTCGTCGTGGCCTCGGGCGGGGCGACGTCGCCCACGGGGATCGTGAGGCGGCCGAGGGGTCCGCTCGTGTTGACGACCCCGTTGACCGCGGTCCAGCCGCGGACGAACGCACCGTCGGCGTTGACCAGGCGGCCGCTCGCGTCGAAGTCGAACGCGCCGTTGCGGGTGTAGAGCTGCTGGCCGCCGCTCTCGACGACGAAGAAGCCGTCGCCGTCGATCATGAGGTCGGTCGCGACGCCCGTGGCCTGGGACGCGCCCTGCGTGAACTGCGTCGTGATGGCCGCGGTCGTGACACCGAGGCCGATCTGTGCGGGGTTGGATCCACCGACCTGCTGGTCAGGGGCGACACCTGCGGCGACGAGCTGCGAGAGCGTGTCCTGGAACTGGGTGCGCGAGGACTTGAAGCCGGTCGTGTTGACGTTGGCGATGTTGTTGCCCGTCACGTCCAGCATGTTCTGGTGGGCGCGCAGACCGGAGATTCCGGTGTTGAGAGAACGGAGCACGAGAGTCCTTTCGGGTCAGGCGGCTGCGCCGGCCTGGCTGTCGGTTGCGCCGTCCGTGGCGGGTGGGGGTTCGGTGGCATCCGTGCTGACCGTGCCGGTGACGCCCGAGACCTTGTCGAGCGCGATGCTCTTGTCGCCGATCGTCACCGTGGGGACGGCGTCCTTGTAGGACACCGCCGTGGCGATGCCCGTGTGCTCGACGCCGTCCGCGTCGAGGTAGGACACCTCCTTGCCGAGCAGGGTGGCGGCCGCGTCGCGCATCTGCAGCGCGAACGCCTCCTGCTGTCGCACCGCGGAGTCCTCGACGAGGGTCCGCATGGCGCTGAGGGACTCCATCATGGCCAGCGACGTCGTCTGGGCGACGATCTCGCTGGTCTCCATGGAGCTGGACGGGTCCTGGTTGCGGAGCTGGGTCACGAGCAGCCCGAGGAACAGCTCGCTGTCGTACTCCTGCTTGGGGGCGCGCGCGTTCTGCGTGCGCGGGGCGGTCTCCACGGGGGCGGAGACGGGCCCGGTGACGGGGGTGACCGGCACGTCGTTCCTCTCTCAGACGAGGACGTCGAGGCGCCGGGTGGCCCCCGGCGTCGTGTCGTCCACTGTCGGCTGGATGGTCTGGTCGGTGGTCGCCCCGGGGACGCCGGTCCGTGCGCCAGGTCGGGACTGCCACGGGTGCCCTTCGCCCGGGCGACCGGTGGCGCCGTTGCCGGCACCTCCGTCGCCCGCGTTGCCGTGGCCGGCCCCGGCCTGGTGGCCGGTCCCCTGTGCCGGAGCCTCCTTCGCGTCCGAGACCGACAGCGACGCCGTCGGCGCGATGCCTGCGAGGTCGCGGCGGAGCTCGGCCGCGAGAGCGCGCAGGGCCTCACGGCCCGCGTCGTGCGGGGCGAAGAGCTCGATCCGCAGCTCGCCGCCCGCGATGTGCGCCCGGACGGTCACGGGCCCCAGGTTGTCGGGGGTCACCGAGAGCGTGAGGACGTGGTCGCCGTCACCCGCGTCGAGGAGCTGGAACACGGGGCCGGAGACCTGGGCATGGAGCGTGGGCGCAGCCTGGGGCGTGGCCGGGGCGGGGACGACCTGCCCGACGGCGGCGCTCACCGGGGCCTGGACCACGGGCCCGGGCGCGGGGACGACCTGCCCGGGCGCCGCCGTCGGCTCGGCGGTGACCTCGGCCGCAGTCCCGGCATCCGCCCGGACACGTGCACCTGGTGCCGCGACGGGCGTCGTGGTGACCGCCGGGGCGCTCACCACGGGCCCCCCGGCGGGCTGCCGATACCCCTCGGACGTGCCGCCCGCTCCCCCGCCGGACGCCTGCCCGGCCGCGACGGGAGGCGCGGCGGTGTCGCCGACCGGCCTGGCGTCCGTCGGCGCTGTCTCGCCGGTCGCCGTCGAGGCGCCACGCAGGGCGGTGCTCCCCGCGGCGGCCCGTCCGACGGACGCCCCGGGATCCCCCGCGGTCGACGCCGCGCTGCCTGCCGGTGGCACGGGCCCGGTGGCCTGCTCTTCCGGTCCGGCAGAGGACGGCCCGACGACTCCGGTCGCCGTACCGGGGTCGACAGGACCCGCGGTCACCGGCGGACCGACGGGTTCGGGGAGCACGGCCGAACCCGTCGGCACGGCCGAACCCGGCGGCACGGGCGACGGGACCACGGGAAGGGCGGCCGGCGGTTGCCCGTCGACCACGACAGCCTCCTCGACGCCCGTCCCCTCCCCGGTGCCGTCGGTCCCGTCGGTGTCCTCGCTGCCGAGGACACCGTCGGAGGCCGTACCCGTCCCGCTCTCGCCGGGCACGATCCCCTCGACGAGCGTCCCCGGACTCCTCTGGCCACCCGGGACACCGGGTGCACCGGGGATCCCGGGGTGAGCGGCGCCGTCGGGCAGGGTGCCCACGACGCCGGGCCCCTCGCCGGGCGACGGCGTGCCTGCCTGCCCGGCGGCCTCGTCCGACACCGCGGCGAGGGACCGGCCGAACGCGTCCGAGGAGTCCCCTGCGCCGCGGCGCGCGCCGGGCGCGGCAGCGGGCGCGAGGATGCTCGCGAGCGACGACGTGACAGCGGTCATGACGGCGCCCCTCAGCCCAGCACGCGGCGGATCGTGGTCACGGACGCGTCCGTGACCGGGGTGATCTCGACCGTCCGGCCGGGCTTGGGCGCGTGGATCATCTGCCCGTCGCCCAGGTAGATGCCGATGTGCTTGCCGCCCCGCTGGACGACGAGGTCACCGGGCTGCGCCTGCGCGAGCGAGGCGACCTCGGTGCCCTGACGCATCTGGTCCTTCGCGACGCGCGGGAGGTCGACACCGTGCGCCCCGAACACGAGCTGGACGAGACCCGAGCAGTCGAGACCACCCTCGGCCAGGCTCTCGCCGCCCCAGACGTAGGGCACGCCCAGGTACTGCTTGGCCGTGTCGAGGATCGCGCCGGCCTTGCCCGCGGCGCCGGTCGCGGCGCCGGTCGTGGCCGCTGCCGGCGGCGTCACGGCGGCCGCCGCGCCCGCCGAGGTCGCGCTGCCGGCGGACCTGGAACCGGCCGCGAGCGAGGAGAACAGTCCCGCGAGGTCGAGCGACCCCGGAGAGGTGCCGGTGCCGGTCCCCGTGCTGCTGCCGGTCAGCGACGACAGCAGGCTGCCGAACAGGTCCGACGACCCCTTCGCGTCCCCGGCGCCGACCGCCGCGAGCACCGACGCGAAGTCGGTCGCGCTCGCCGTTCCGGTGCCCGAGGCTGTGCCCGTCGTGCCCGTCGTGCCCGTCGTGCCCGTCGACGACGCGCCGCGCGCCGCCGTCGGGTCCTGGAGGGCCGAGATCTCTGTGCGGATCTCCCCGACGCGGGTCAGGGCCTGGGTCATGCTCATGGTCCGGTGGTCCTTCCGGTGGTCGGTCGCCACGTCGACGAGGCGACCTCGTCGAGCGTGACCTGCTCGGCGCGCCCCTCGGCGCGTGCGACGTCCTGGTCGTGACGGTCCTCGAGCTTCTCGAGCCCGAGGCGCGCCGTCCGCGCTCCCTGGAGACCGCTGAACGCCGCGTCGACCTCTGCCGACTTGCGCCGCGCCTCGGCCTCGAGGGCTGCGAAGAGCGCGCTCGTGGCGGCCCGCGAAGCTGCGATCGCGGCGAGCGAAGCACCTGTCGTGGCGTGGTCGGGCGACGACTCGAGGTACGCCGAGAGCCCGCCCGCCTCCTCGACGGTCTGCGCGAGGTCCGCGTGGGCGCTCGCGAGGCGCGCCTTGGCCGTGTCCTCCTCGAGCCGCCGCAGCCGCAGCACCCCCGCGAGCCGGAACTTCGTGCTCATCACGCCTCCCCGTCGATCAGGGCCTCGGTCAGTCGCGCGAGGCGCGACCACGTCTCCTCGGCCGGTGTGCCGTCCGTCATGGCTTGCTGGAGAAAGGCGTCGATCGCGCGCTCGTGCGTGATCGCGGCGTCGACGAGCTGGTCGGTGCCCTTCTTGTACGCCCCGATGTCGAGGATGTCCTGCGCCTTGCGGCGCGCCGCGAGGACCTTGCGCAGGGTCAGCGCGAGCGACCTCTGCTCGGGGGTCGTCACGCGTGACGCGACCCGCGAGATCGACCCGAGCGGGTCGACGGCCGGGTAGTGGCCCGAGACCGCGATGGCCCGGTCGAGCACCACGTGCCCGTCGAGGATCGAGCGCGCCTGGTCGGCGATCGGCTCGTTGTGGTCGTCGCCGTCGACCAGGACCGTGTAGATCCCCGTCACGGACCCGCGCACGCCCGTGCCCGCCCGCTCGAGCAGGTTCGCCATGAGGGAGAAGGTCGACGGCGGGTACCCGCGCGTGGCCGGGGGCTCACCGACCGACAACCCGATCTCGCGCTGGGCCATCGACACACGCGTCAGGGAGTCCATCATGAGCACCACGTGGGCGCCCTCGTCCCGGAAGGCCTCCGCGATCCGGGTCGCCGTGAACGCGGCCCGACGACGCATCATGGCCGGCTCGTCCGACGTCGCGACGACCACGACCGACCGCGCCAGACCCTCGGGCCCCAGGTCGTCCTCGAGGAACTCGCGGACCTCACGACCACGCTCGCCGACGAGGGCGATGACCGACACCTCCGCGTCGGTCCCGCGCGCCACCATCGACAGCAGCGACGACTTGCCGACGCCCGAGCCCGCGAACAGACCGATGCGCTGCCCACGGCCCAGGGTCACGAGCGAGTCGAGCACGCGCACGCCCGTCTGGAGCGGCGTGTCGATGCGGGCGCGGTCCATGGCCGAGGGCGCCTCGTTGTCGACCGGCACCCGCACGTCGCTGACGATCGGGCCCAGGCCGTCGACCGGACGCCCCAGCGCGTCGATCACGCGGCCGAACAGTCCCCGCCCCGTGGGGACGAGGATGCCCGTGCCGCTCGTGCGCACGGGCGCACCGGCGCCGACCCCCGTGAGCCTGCCGAGCGGCATGCACCGGGCCAGCCCCTCCGACGTCGCCACGACCTCGGCCGCGACGCCGTGGGGCGCCTCCCCGATGTGCACCAGGTCGCCCAGGGCGCACCGCAGGCCCGCGACCTCGACGCTCAGGCCGACCGCCGAGGACACGACACCGACCCGCTCGGGGCGGGCGGCAGCGGCCAGGTCGTCGAGCGCGGCCGGTCGCCAGGGCGCCGGACCGGAGAGCGGACGGGCGGTCGCCCTGTCCAGCACGTCGACCGCCGTCATGCCCCCGCCCTCCCGACACCAGGACGCCCCGGGCTGCGGCGCTCGGCGACCTCGTCGAGCACCGCCGTGCCCGGGAGCTCCGCGACCTCGACGAGCACCGCGAGCTCGGTCCTGGCCCGCTCGACCGCCGCACCGACGCGGGCGTCGAGGAAGCCGTGCTCGAGGTCCGCCACGGCATCGCCCCGGCGCAGCGTCGCGTCCGGCACGAGCACGGGCTCCCGGACCCCGGCCTCGGTGAGCAGGCGCACGTCGTCGGGGTGCAGGCGCACCTCGACGACCGCAGCCTCGACGTTCGACGTGACCCGGGAGAGCGCGGCGTGCGCAGCCTGGGAGCGGTCCGTGAGCTGCACACCGACGATCGCCTCGGCGAGCCCCAGCGCACCGCGCAACGTGGCGTCCTGCGCGGCCTCGACGACCGGCACCGTGCGCTCGGCGAGCGCACGGGCCGCCTCGTGCAGCAGCGTGACCGTGCGCCGGATGCTCTCGACCTGCTCTGCGGCGCGGCGCGCGTGCTCCTCCTCGAGGGAGGCCCGCAGCCGGTCCATGCCCTCCTGGGC
Source organism: Oerskovia sp. NPDC056781 (assembly GCF_042789955.1). Lineage (NCBI taxonomy): Bacteria > Bacillati > Actinomycetota > Actinomycetes > Micrococcales > Cellulomonadaceae > Oerskovia > Oerskovia sp. NPDC056781. Next base: position 12,022 of record NZ_JBHUAD010000065.1, on the reverse strand, counting down.
GGCGCGGGCACCCGCGGCGTACCCCGCGGCGTACCCACGGGCGGACGCGGCCGCCTCGACCTCCTGGACCCGCGAGCTGTGCAGCACCGGCACCGCGCTCGGGACGAACGCCGACTCAGTAGACAAGCTCGTCCCCGTCCGTGCGGTGGATCGTGATCTTCTCGTCGGCCTCGAGGTCGCGGACGATGCGGACGATCTCGGCCCGCGCCTCCTCGACCTGGCTCACGCGCACGCCGCCCAGGCCCGCGATCTCCTCGTCGAGGAGCGTGCGGTTGCGCGCCGAGATGTTGGTCGTGACGGCCTCGACGACCCGAGCGGTCGTCCCCTTCATCGCGAGCGCGAGCACCGCCATCTCCACACCACGCAGGATGATCTGGACGTCGCGCGCCTCGAACGAGGCGATGTCCTCGAACGTCAGCATGCGCGAGCGGACCTCGTCCGCCAGCGCCGGGTCGCGCGCCTCGAGGCCCTCGAGGAGGGCCTTCTCGGTCGCGACGTCCGAGCGGTTGATGATGTCGACGAGCGGCTGGACCCCGCCGATGATCTCGACCGGCTGACGCGGCGCGATGCTCGCCCCCATGCGGGCACGGAACTGGTCCGAGACGAGCTTGACCGCCTCGGGTGACGCCGTGCCCATCGTGGCCAGCGCCTGGGCCACGTCGGTGCGGTACTCGTCGGCCAGGTTGGCCAGCACCGACGACGCGACCGTCGCGCTCAGGTGCGCGAGCACGAGGGCCACGGTCTGCGGGTGCTCACCGTCGAGCAGCGAGATGATCTGCCCCGGCTCGGTCCCGTCGAGGTACTCGAAGGCCTTGCCCTGCATGCTCGCCACGAGGCGCTCGACGACGTCGGCGGCCTTGTCGACCCCGAGCGACGCCTCGAGCAGGCCGACCGCGAGGTCCTTGCCGCCTCGGGGACGGGGGCTGCCGGACAGCGCCATGTCGTAGAACTCGTCGAGAGCCGCGACCGCGAGGTCCGGGTCGACGACCTGCGTCCGCATGATCTCCGCGGCGACCTCGCCCGTCTCCTCCTCGGAGAACAGCGACATGACCGTCGCGGCGCGGTCCTGGCTCATCTGCATGAGCACGAGCGCGACCTTCTGGACACCGGACATGCCGGCGATCCGGCGCAGGGTCTCGACCGGGAGGCGTGACTCCCCGGACTCGGGGGCGTCGATCGTGATCGTCTGCGTGACGCTCGTCGCGGGAGCACCGGGGGTGCCCGTCGGTGCGTCCTGCACGCCGGTACCGGGCGCGTTCGTCGTGACGGTCATCGCCGCACCGCCCGGTCCTCGGCGAGGAGCACCCGCAGGTACTCGGCCGTCTTGTCCGGGTCGGCCCCGGCGAGGGCGTCCACCTCGGCCCGACGCTGGTCCAGGCTCGAGAAGCGGGGCGTCGGCGGCTGGATCTCCGGGCGCGTGGGCACCGGCTCCAGCAACCCGTCACCGTCGTCCCGGCCACCGTGCATCGGCCCGAACTCGTCGAGACCGTCGCCCACGGGACGCAGCTCGAGGTCGGCGATGTCGACCGTCTCGCGACGCTCACGGCGGCGACGTGCCCGCGACCAGACCACGAGCCCCAGGACGAGGAGCAGCAGGATGCCCGCGACGACCGCTCCGGTCCGCAGCATCTGGCCCTGCTTCTCTGCGGCGGCCGCCGCCTCGGCAGCGGCGAGCGCAGCCTGGGCGGCGTCGGCAGCCCCCGTGTCGAACGCGAGCCGCTCGACCTCGACCACGTCACCGCGGTCCGGGTTGATGCCGGCCGCGGCCGCCACGAGGCTCGTGATCGCCGCAGTGTTGCCCGCGCCGGCCGCGTCGGCGTTGAGCGCGACCGACACCGTCTGACGGGTCAGGGCGCCCGCGGGCCGCGTCGTCGTCTCCGTGGTCTTGTCGACCGCGTTGTTGCGCGTCGCGTCCTGGGACGTGTAGGTGCTGTCCCCGGTCCCGCCGTTCGGGACCGCGATGTTGTCCGGCCCCAGCACGCCTGCCCCGCCCCCGCCGGTGCCCGAGTACTCCTCGGTCGTGGTCGACTCGTTGAGCACCGGTGCGTTCTCGGGAGCGGTGAACTTCTCCTCGAGACGCTCCGAGCTCGACACGTCCATCTCGGCCGTCACCGCGACGGTCGAGTTCCCCGCACCGACGACGCGGTCGAGCATGGCCTGCACCGCCCGGGCCGTGCGCTCCTCGTACTCCGAGCTCTGCTTGCCCGACGACCGGGTGCCCACGCCGACCTCCGAGAGGACGGCGCCGCTCTGGTCCACGACGGCGACGTCGGTGGGCGACATGCCGTCGATCGAGGCCGACACCAGGTGCACCATGGCCTCGACCTGCTCCGGTGCCAGCGACTTGCCGCGAGCCGGGGCGACGAACACCGACGCTGTCGGGGTGCCCTTCTCCGCGGCGAAGACCGTGGCCTCCGGGATGGCGAGCTGCACGGTCGCGGTCGAGACGTTGTCCATGGCGCCGATCGTGCGCGCCAGCTCGCCCTCGAGCGCACGCTTGTACGTCACGTCCTGCTGGAACTCGCTCGACGTCACCCCCATCTCGTCGAGCAGCGAGTACCCGCCGGTCGACTCGTCGGCCGGCAGCCCCGCAGCGGCGGCCGCGAGCCGCTGCTCGTAGACCTGCTCCTCAGGCACGAGCACCGTCGCTCCGCCGTCGGACAGCTGGTAGGGGACGCCCTGCGACCTGAGCTGGTCCACGATCGCCGAGGCGTCCGCGCTCGACATGCCCGAGTACAGGGGCGTGAAGCTGGGGCGCGACACCCAGGACACGAGACCGACCACGGCGACCACGAGGATCGCGAGGGCGAGGACCGCGAGCGTACGCTGCGCGATCGTGAAGTCGCGGACGGCGCCGAACGCGCGCCCGAACGACGACTTGATCTTCTCCGGCATGTCAGGCCTGCATCCTCATGATCTCGTTGAACGCGTCGACCGCCTTGTTGCGCACGGTGGCGACGAGCTCGAGGGTGGTAGCGGCACGCGTCGAGGCGATCGTCGCCTGGTGGATGTCGGCCAGGTCGCCCGACACAGCGGCGATCGTCAGCTCGTTGGAGGCGGCCTGCAGCTGCTGGGTGTTGTCGACCGCGCCACCGAGGACCTCGGCGAACGCGCTCGCGCCCACCTGCCCGGTGGACGCGGTGGCGGCGGAGGGCGACAGGCCCGACAGGGCCGACGCAGCCTCGGCACCCGACAGGTAGCCGGTCGCGGTCGTGGGCTCGATAGGAGACACAGGCATGGGGATCACTTCCCGATCTGGAGGGCTGCTTCGTAGGCCGTCTTGGCCCGGTCGACGACCGCCGCGTTCGCCTGGTACCCGCGCTGGGCCAGGATGAGGCTGCCCATCTGCTCGGACATGTCGATGTCCGGGTAGCGCACGTACCCGTCCTCGTCGGCGAGCGGGTGGTCCGGCTCGTACGTGACGCGCCCTTCCTCGCTGCCCCAGGCGGCGCCCGCGACGAACGCGCCGGGGGTGTCGTTGCCCCCCTCCTGGACGGTCACGTAGCGGGCGCGGAACGCGGCGTCGTCGGTCGACGTCACGGTGTTCACGTTGGAGAGGTTGTCGGCGACCGCGTCGAGCCACTTGCGGTGCACGGTCAGGCCGGTGCTGGCGATGCCGATCGCGTCGAACGTCATCTCAGCTCGTCCTCATCGCCGCGCGCAGCGAGGCCGCCTCGCCGCCGACGGCCTGCGTCGCGAACTGGTAGCGCAGCACGGTGTCGATGTTGGAGAGCGTCTCGGTGTCGAGGTTGACGTTCGAGCCGTTGAGCTGGGTGGGTTCGAGCGAGCGCGACACGCTGAACGCGACGCGCCCCTCGCCCGAGGCGACGGAGGAGGCCAGCGCCTGCTCGAACTGGACCCGCTTCGCGGTGTACCCGGGAGTGTTGATGTTGGCGACGTTCTCCGCGATCACACGCTGGCGGGCGGAGAGCCCGTCGAGCGCGCTCTGGAGCGCCAAGGAGGTGACGGAGTCGAACACGATCGCGGTATCCCCACGTCGGAGGTGTCGGCCGTCCCATGGCCTACGGGGTGAGTCGTCCGTGCTCACCGTGATCTCTCGGCCGCAGGGCGGCCGTCGTGCGTCGCGTGCCCTGCCCCGGGTCGGGGGCGAAGGGATGCGTCGTCGTGTCACTTCGAGCCCTATGCAGGGCTGCGGGTGGTCAGTCGTCGTCCGCCGCGCGGGGCGTGCGAGGCGGCGCCCGCCGACGTCCGGCGCCGTCAGGCGCGCGGAGCGGAGCGGGTCAGGCCTCGACGTCGAGGTAGGCGGCGACCGGTGCGTCGTGCACGGTCGGCACGGCGGACAGCGCTCGCGCGTGCCGGCGGTTCTCCGCGACGGCGTCGTGCAGGTGGTCGACGATGTGCGCCTGGCCCGCCAGGACCTCGAGCGCGCGGTCCACCAGGCTCGCCGGCAGGCGTCCCAGATCGGTCGGCGGGGTCCAGCGGACGAGCCTGTCCATCACCTCGGCGCCGGCGTCGGGACCGGCCCCCGCCGACATCGCGGCGAGGTCGTCCAGGACGCGTGACCACGCGGCGTGCGGGTCCGCGGCGGCGTCGGAGGCACCGCGCGGGTCGCGGGCTGCGCGAAGGTCGAGGGCGGGGTCCGGCTCGGGGGCGACCGACGGTTCGGACGCGTCCGCGAGGGCCGGCGAGCCCTGCACCCGCGAGGGCTCCTGCGGCTCCCACGCTGTCGGCGCCGCCGTCCTGGGCCGCGCCGTCACGAGCTGCGAGTCAGGCGACACCGGACACACCGCCCGTGCGGACGGACGACGTGCTGTCGTGCCCCGCAGGGAGCACCTCGGCGGCCTGGCGCCACGTCTCCTGCAGCGGCAGGACGAGCTCGAGCACCTCGTGCGTGCGCGCGATGTCCCGGTGGACGTTCGCCGCGACCAGCGCCTCGTGCACGTAGACGTACACGGCGAGGAGGTCCTCGCCACCGTCCCAGACGGAGGTGTCGAGCGAGCCCATGAGCTCCGCGACGATCGCCTGCGCGTGCAGGAGCTGCTCGGAGGCCGCCGTCCAGCGCTCCTCGCCCTGCGCGACCTCGGCCCGGCGCAGGTCGAGCACCAGCCGGTCGTAGAGCATGGTCAGCAGACGCGCCGGCGACGCGGTGAGGATGGCGTCGCGCCCGTAGGCGCTCTGGGCGAGGTTGGTCACGGGGATTCCTTCGCGGGAGGGTCAGCGCTTGGACGGGTTCAGGGCGTTGAGCTGTCCCGTGAGCCACTGCTGCTGGGAGTCGAGCTTCGCGAGCTGCACCTCCATCGAGGTGAACTGCGCGCTGAGCCGGTTGTAACGCTGCTCGAGCCGGGTGTCCCACCGGACGATCTGCTCGTCCATCCGCTTCGCGTTGGTCTCGCGGTTCTGGATCGAGGTGGTCAGCTGGCCGTCGTACTTGTCCGACAGCGACTCGGCGGCCTCCTGGACGCGGGCAGCGACCTTGTTGAACGTGGCCGTGACCTTGTTCGGGTCCGCCGCCAGGGCCGCGTCGAGCTTCTCGGCGTTGAACACGACCTCGCCGGTGCGCGTGATCTCGATGCCGATCGCGGACAGCGACTCGCCGTCGATCGGGTAGGACGCGGCGTCGGTCAGCGTCTGGCGCGCGTTGCGCACGACGGACTCGCCGGCCAGCGTCGCGCCAGACGTCGATCCGTCGGCCGCGATCGTGACCTTGGTCAGCGCGGCCATGCGGGACAGGATCGACTGGACCGAGTCGACGAAGCCCTTGACCGTGGCGGTCCGCGCCTCGGTGTCCTCGTTGACCGTGATCGTCACCGGGTTGGCGGAGGCCTTGGCGACCGTGACGTCAACGCCCGGGAGCAGGTCGGTGAAGACCGCCGTGGACGACGTCACGGTCTGCTCGGCGGGCGTCCCTGCCCACAGGCGCACCGACGAGTCGGCGGCGGCGGTCACGGTCGCGGCCCCCGGGGCCGTGAGGAGGTTCGTCGCGGTGCCGCCGTCCACCTCGGCCGCAGTGCCGGCGTGGAACGAGAACGCGTTCTCGGCACCCGTCTCGGTCGACGTGAGCTGGAGGCGGAAGAGTTTCTCGCCCGTACCGGGGTCGGTGCCGGCGGACACCTTGACGGCGCGGACGCCCGTGTCCGACCCGTTGAGGGCCGCGACGACGTCGTCGAGCGAGGAGGAGGCCGCCGTGACCTCGGTGTGCGAGCCCTTGGCGTCGGTGATCGTGAACTTCGTGCCGGGGGCCGTGCTCATGGGCCCGGTGACGGACTTCTGGCCTGCGGCGACGGAGTCGACGACGAGGTCGATCGTCCCCGCACCGGCCGCCGGCTTGGCCGTCACCGCGACGGCGTCCGACGAGCTCGTCGCCTTGAACTGGGCGAGGGCGTTGGGGGACGTGAGGTCCTTGGCGGACTTCGCGAGCGCGGCGATGCGCGTGTTGAGGTCCTGGAGCGCGGTGATCTCGGTGCGCTGGAGCTTGACCTTGGCCTGGAGGTTGAGCTGGGGGATCGATTCGACCTTCATGAGGTCCGCCACCAGCGCCTTGACGTCGAGACCGCTCGACGTGAGACCGGAGAGAGTGATGCCCACGGGAATTGCCTCCAGGACGTTGGGGTCGGCTGGGTGAGCCAGGGTCAGGTCGGTGAGGGAAGAGCACCCGACGGGCGGCGACCTGTGCGGACGCCGCCGCCCGTCGGGTGGCTGTCAGTCTCAGCCGAGGAGCTGCAGGACTCCGGCGTTGGACTGGTTGGCCTGGGCCAGCATCGCGGTCCCGGCCTGGGACAGGATGTTGGTGCGCGAGTAGTTCATCATCTCCTTGGCCATGTCGACGTCGCGGATGCGCGACTCCGCCGAGGTCAGGTTCTCCGCGGCGACGTTGATGTTGGAGATCGCGTACTCCAGACGGTTCTGCGTCGCACCGAAGTTCGAACGAGCCGTCGACACGGCCTTGAGCGCCGTGTCGATCGTCTCGATCGACGTACGGGCGTTCGTGGCGTCCGCGACGTTCAGCGCGGTGCCGCCGGCGCCGCCCGCGTCGTCGTACACCGTGTCCTTGATGATGTCCTGCAGGTTGTTGGCTGCGAGGGCGATGGTGATGGTGTTGCCGCTGCCGGCGCCCTCCGCGCTGACCTGGACCGTGAGGTCCGTGGCCGTGTCGGTGAGCAGGTTGATGCCGTTGAAGTTGGTCGAGTCGACGACACGGTTGAGCTCGTTCGCGAGCTCGTCGAGCTCCGAGCTGATCGCGGTGCGGGCGTCGGCGTTGTTGGTGTCCGAGGACGCCTGGACCGCGAGGTCACGCATACGCTGCAGGATCGACTGGGACTCGCCCAGCGCACCTTCAGCAGCCTGCACGACGCTGATGCCGTCCTGCGCGTTACGAGCAGCGACCGAGTAGCCGTTGACCTGAGCCTTGAGGCCCTCCGCGATCGACAGACCCGCGGCGTCGTCGGCCGCACGGTTGATACGAAGACCCGACGACAGCTTCTCGAGCGACTTGCTCTGGCTGTTCTGCGTGTTCGTCAGGTTACGGAACGTGTTCAGTGCAGAGACGTTCGTGTTGACGCTGAAGCCCATGATGAGTCCTCCGTGAGACGGGCGAGAAGAATGGTCCCCCAGCCCATCCATGGGCCGGTCGACCACGACTGTCGGCACGGATCGCGCCGTCGTCTGCCACCGAGCGGGTGAGATCTGGTCGCGGGCCGGCGACCGACCCCGAGGTCAGGAGGCCGCGGGGGTCGACCAGGCGGCACGGCGGGTCGCGCCACCCGCGACCCTGTCCCCCACGTCTGCCAGGTACTCACGACGCCGCGCGGACAGCGGCGCCGTCGAGCCCCGCGACTCCCGGTCGGAGTAGTGCGCCTCGAGCCCCTCCCGCAGCAGGCGGACCGCCTCGATCCGTGCGTGCGAGACCGTCGAGTGCCCGATGCCGAGCTCCTCGGCGAGAGCGCCCACGGTGCGGCCCCCGAAGTAGACCTCCTCCACGATGTACCGCAGCTGCTCGGGCAGGGCCGCGACGGCCTCGCGCACGACGTGCCGCTCCTCGGTCGCGAGCACCTGCTCCTCGGGACTGGGCGCATCGAGGACCACGTGCTCGTACATCGTGTCGTCGACCGCGACGATCGAGCGGCCGGCATCGTCCCGGATCGCCCGGACGTCCGCGACCACGACGCCCATCGCCTCGGCGACCTGGACGTCGGTCGGCTCCCGGCCCAGCGACGCCGTCAGCGCGGCCTCGACCGCGGTGAGCTCCTTGATCCGCTTGCGCGCCGACCGGGGCGCCCAGTCCTGGGACCGCAGCTCGTCCGACAGGGCACCGACGATGCGGCGGCGGGCGTACGCACCGAAGGGCACCCCGCGGGCCGGGTCGTAGGCCGTCGCGGCCGTCGTCAGCGCGATCGCCCCCACCGACGCGAGATCCTCCCGCGAGAGGTGGTCCGCTCGGGCGCACAGGTCGGACACGAGGAAGCCGACGAGGGCAAGGTTGTCGACGACGAGAGCATTGCGCTCGGAGAGGTTCACGCCGAAGCACCTTTCTGCTGGGCATCTGCTGGGCACCCTGCGTCGCACCACCCCGAGCGGGGCACCGGGGAGGACGCTGCGAGGTACGCGGTGGCGACCGCGTCAAGGACTCCCATGCGGATCGGTCGACGATCAGTCGCCACATCTGCGCCACGGCGACCGACAGTGGTCTCCGAGCGGGCCTTGCGGCCCGCCGTCCCGACCGACCACGCCGCACGTAAGGGAGAGCCGCATTGGGCCCTCAGGAGCTGTCGACCCTGTTGTGGCGAGAGCGTGAGCTGCTGGAGATGCTGCTCTTCAAGCTCGAGGAGGAGCAGCTCCTCCTCACGGCCGGCCGCACCCGCTGGCTCGCGCACGCCAACCGTGAGGTCGAGACCGTCATGGAGAAGGTGCGCGAGGCGACCCTCGTGCGCACCGTCGCCTCCGAGACGGTCGCCTCGTCCTGGGGGCTGTCCCCCGACGCGACGCTGCGTGAGATCGCGGCGGCCGCGCAGAGCACCGGACCGTGGCGCGAGATCTTCGAGGGGCACCTCGCCGGCCTGACCGAGCTGACCGTGCGGATCAAGACGGTCCGGGACACCAACACCCAGATCGTCAACCACGCCTCACGCTCGACGCAGGAGACCCTCGCGACCCTCGGCGGTGAGGCGCGGACCTACGACGCGACCGGCGCCGCCACGGCGCAGTCCGCCGTCGCCCGCCTCTTCGACACGATCCTGTAAGGAACCGCGCCCATGAGCTCGTTCGCCATCCTCAACACCGCCCGCCAGGGCCTGAACGCCGCGCAGGCCGGCATCGACGTGACCGGTCAGAACGTGGCCAACCTCAACACGAACGGCTACACGCGTCAGCGCATCCAGCAGTCGTCCGTCTCCCCGCTGGCCGAGATGGGCCTGGCGCGCTTCGCCCAGCCCGTGCGCAACGGCCAGGGCGTGAGCATCGACGGCGTCGCCCGGCTCGGGAACCTCTTCCTCGAGTCCCGCGTGCGGCAGACCGCGTCGAACGAGGGGTACTCCGTGGTGCGCGCCACGGCCTTCAACGCGGTCGAGGACATCCACGGCGAGCCCTCGGACACCGGGATGTCCGCGACCCTGCAGTCGTTCTGGAGCGGTTGGCAGGACGTCGCGAACGCCCCCGGGAAGGAGGCCCAGGCGCGCGTGGTCATCGAGCGCGCGGTGGGCATCGTCGACCGGCTCGTCGCGGGGCGCGCCGAGGTCGCCGGGCAGTGGCAGCAGTCCCGCACGAGCGCGACCTCCCTCGTCTCGGAGGTCAACGCGATGGCGGACAAGGTCGCGGCGCTCAACGCACAGATCCGCGACGCCGCGGGCCAGGGTGTCTCGACCAACGAGCTCGTGGACCACCGGAACCAGGTGACGGCCTCGCTCGCGCAGGTCGCCGGCGCCCAGGCCAGCATGAACCCGGACGGCACGGTCAGCGTCCTGCTGGGCGGCAACCTGCTCGTCGACGGCACCACGACCAACCCGGTCAAGCTGGCCGGCTCGCAGTCGATGGACGGCGTGACGACGGACCCTGTCCGCCTCGAGTGGGCGCACCGCGCAGGGGCGCAGGTCGCCCTCGAGGGCGGGGACCTCGCAGGGCACCTGTCCGCCCTGGCGCCCGCGTCGTCCGGTGGCGTGTACGCCCAGGCCGCGGCGGGCTACGACACCCTCGCCTCGACGATCGCCGCCCAGGTCAACGCGCTCCACACGACGGCCCAGACGACGACGGGCGCGCCGGGAGGCCCCTTCTTCGTCTTCGACGCGGGCAAGCCCCCGGCGTCGGGCATCAAGGTCGCGGTCACCGACCCCTCTCAGGTCGCCGCGAGCGGCGGCGGCGGCGCGCTCGACGGATCCGTCGCGGACAAGATCGCACGACTCGGCGTCGCGTCCGACGGTCCCGACGCCGGCTGGTCCGCACACGTCGCGACGATCGCCGTGAAGTCGAGCTCGGCGACGTACGACGCGAAGCTCGCGACCATCGCGTCCACCGCGGCGTTCTCCGACCTGCTGTCCAACTCGGCCGTCTCGCTCGACGAGGAGACCGTGAACCTCGTCCAGTACCAGCACGCCTACCAGGGGGCCGCGCGTGTCCTCACCGCGGTCGACGAGATGCTCGACCAGCTCATCAACCGCACGGGCCGCGTCGGCCTGTGACCCATCAGAACCGTCCGCCGCGCCGGCCCGCCGGCCCGCCCGCCCGACCCGCCTCCTAGGGGAGAACCGTGCGCATCACCAACCAGATGCAGGCCTCGTTCGTCACACGAAGCATGCAGGCCAACCTCGCCCGGATGGCCGAGCTCCAGGAGCAGGGCACGTCCGGGCGCAAGCTCGTCCGCGCGTCGAGCGACCCTTCCGCGGCGGCCGACGCCTTGTCCGTGCGCAACCAGCTCGCGACCGAGAAGCAGTACCAGCGCAACATCGAGAACGGCGACGGCTGGCTCTCGACGCTCGACTCGGCGCTCAGGTCCGTCACGGACGTCGTCCAGCGCGTGCGCGACCTCGTGATGCAGGGAGCCTCGGACACGGCGTCGCCCGACGCGCGCGAAGCCATCGCGGTCGAGCTCGACGAGCTCCGCTCCGAGCTGCTGCGCCAGTCGAACACGACCTACCTGGGGCGCAACGTGTTCGCCGGCACGTCCGACGAGGGGGTCGCGTTCCGTGACGACTACAGCTTCACCGGTGTCCCCGGCAGCTCCGTCGAACGGCGCATCGGTGCCGACTCGACCGTCCAGGTCGACATCGACGGGGCCGCGGTCTTCGGCACCGGAGCGGGCTCCGTCTTCGCCCTCCTCGACACGGTCGTGGCCGACCTGCGGGCCGGCACGAACGTCAGGAGCCACCTCGGGGCCGTGGACTCCCGGCTGTCCGCCGTCCTGACGCAGCACACCACCGTCGGTGCACGGCAGAACCAGCTCGAACGCGCCACGGACACCAACGCCGACTCTCAGCTCGCGCTCAAGACGCAGCGCGCCGGGATCGAGGACGCCGACATCGCCGAGATCGCGATCGACCTCCAGCTCAAGCAGGTCGCCTACCAGGCGACCCTGAGCATCGGCTCCAACCTCCTGCAGCCCACTCTCATGGACTATCTCCGATGACCACCATCACCTTCGTGACCCCGCCCCCGGGCCTTGCTGCGCGCCGGTTCGAGCTGCTCGAGGAGCAGACGGACGGCGTCTACACGCTCGCGGCTCTCGACGTCCCCGGCGTCGAGCTCCTCGTCGTCGACCCGGGCCGCTGGGTGCCCGACTACGCCCCCGCGATCCCGGCGGGCGACCTCGCGCTCATCGGAGCGTCCGACCAGGACCCCGTGGTCCTCGTGGTCGCGAGCGCACGCGCCGGGGTCGTGAGCGTCAACCTCATGGCCCCGGTCCTGGTGCACCCGGACACCGGTGCCGCGATCCAGACGATCCTCGACGGCCAGGGGCTGGACCTGCGGCGGGAGCTGGTCCCGGCCTGACCGCCGTCCCCCGCCGCACCGGGTGCGCTGCTCCACGCAGGCCCGCTCGACGCACGGCTCGACGCACCAAGAGAGGCCCGTCCGGGGA